>JAQTYP010000200.1 GCA_028688235.1 Methylomonas sp. | reverse complement strand
TTGGCTTGTATTCCTTAATGTTTATTATTTGATAAACACCAACGGCCACTAAAAAAAAACCCATGACAATGCAAAATATTTTAAATTCTTTTGTATTTTTTTCTTGCTTCATAAGCTTCAGCGATAGGGAAAAGACGGGGGTCAAGTCTTGTAATATAGCAAAAATTGGTTACACAGACATTTATGGCGAGACCTCTCAGACTAGAATTGGCAGGCGGTTTGTATCATGTGACTTCGCGGGGAAAAGACGGGGGTCAAAAAGACGGGGGTCAAGTCTTGCAATATAGCAAAAATTGGTTACACTGACACTTATGGCGAGACCTCTCAGACTAGAATTGGCAGGCGGTTTGTATCATGTGACTTCGCGGGGTAATGCAAGGAGCGAGATATACCTTGATGATGAAGACCGAGTAAACTGGCTCGAACTGCTCAATAATGTTTGCTTGCGGTTTAACTGGGTTTGTCATGCGTATTGCTTAATGAGCAATCATTACCATGTCGTCGTAGAGACAGCGGAAGGCAATTTATCCAAAGGCATGCGTCAGCTGAATGGCGTTTACACGCAAACGTTCAATCGGCGACATCGGAGAGTCGGCCATGTATTTCAAGGCCGCTATAAAGCCATCTTGGTGGAAAAGGACAGTTATTTGCTTGAATTGTCTCGCTATGTGGTGTTGAATCCGGTGAGAGCGCAGATGGTCAAGGATGCAGGAGATTGGCCGTGGAGTAGTTATCGAGCAACGACCCTTCAAGCACGGCCATTAAAATGTTTGCAAATTGATTGGTTGCTCAGCCAATTTGGTTCGGATCGAGACCAGGCGATTGATCAGTATCAGAATTTTGTTCGCGCCGGTATTGGATTACCTCCTGTTTGGGGAAAACTTAGAAATCAGATTTTTCTTGGCGAAAAAACATTTGTGGAAAGGCTACAAGGCCAAATTCAATCCGAGCCGGGAAACTTAAAATAAATCCCTAAAGCACAACGGCGATCTTTAGGTAGACCGTTAAGCTATTATGCTGAAACCTTTCCCAACCCCAAGGAAGGAATGAAGAAAGCTTATGCGACCGGAGATTACACCTTGCAGCAAATTGCGGATGCCTTTGGTGTGCATTATGCTACTGTCAGTAGAGCGGTCAATAAGAGTTAATCAAAAATGCTATATTGCAAGACCTGACCCTTTTCGCAACTGCTTGATTAGAGGCTTCCCCCTGTGCGGTTAGCAATGCCAATCGCACAGGTTATGACAGCTTCGTTAACATCTTTTCTTAATAATTGGGGGTATAATTGTTATGTCCCCTTTTGTTACACCCCGTTTTACTTACTTTTCCTTTTTCCAACCTCTTTGTTTCATTCAGTACGGTTTTTAAATAAGTATTAATTTCCTGCTGGCTCTGATGCACAGTAATCTACTGAAGCTACCTCGCATGAGCCTTGGCAGCGTGGATTACCATACATATCCGTTGTGACTTCACCCTCTAATTCGGTCGAGCAAATCACTTCACGTTTATTATTTATAATACAATGACCTACGCCGCAAACAATATCCCCATAGACAGTAAGAACCGCGCTTCCTTTGTAAAATGCAGAGCAATACACAGTTCCATATCTATCGCTCTTGCACTCACCTTTACCGCAAAAAATCTCGCCTCAATTGTTTTTCATACATTCAGCATTGACAGTGCCAAAAGATAACAGCATTAATATAATCGTAAGGTGCTTACTCATATCCATCACAACAATCTCCTGACAAACATTAAAGCTTAGTCTTTTTTTTAATCAGGCTAAACCTTACCACACCCATTCCACCTAACACACTACTTTAATTCATGTAGTCATTAATCTTTACCTTCCTTCAATAAAAGAGGTCTACTATAGAGTAATGAATATCCTTAACGGAATGGCCGAAATTTTACTCAAAGCTGAATTTCAACTGCATGAACTGATCTTAGGTTTACGCCCTTCAAATAAATCGATTTCGTTAGACAGAAATTCAACCATGCGATCTCGAAACATACGAACGCGTGCTGTGGTACGTAAATCAACATGACTGAGAACCCACACGTCATAACCTGACTCGACATGCTCAACGGGGACTCGAACCAACTCATCCACCCCATCGGCAAGCGAACAAGGCAGCAAAGCCAAGCCTAAACCTTCCCGACACATTTCAAACATGGCTACGCTGGAGTTTGTCCGGTATGCCCGTTTGAGTTTTGGAAAGTTTTTCTTGATCCAATTGGGTAAGGTGACGCCATCGCCTATCCAAGTGATGCAGGACGGGATTTCAGACGAAAGATCTTCCATGAATTTAGGGTTAGCGTAGACATAATACGCAAGCCGACAAATGCGTTTACCTACTACATTAGGTGGCGGTTCCATAATAGCCTGAATCGCAATATCGGCCTCACGGCCAGCTAGATTCAACACTTCCTCGGCAGCGATCAACTCAAAATCGACATCAGGGTAGTCTCGTTTGAAATCACGGATAACCGGCAACACGAAACGCTTCGCACAAACATCGGACACCGTCACTTTGATGAGCCCCGAAACGTCTTCGGAGTCACTTTCGATTTTTCGATGAATGTTATTGGCTTGGATCTCCATTTCTTCGGCAAGCTTGACGATCATTTCCCCAACGGGCGTTATGACCCAGCCTTTTGCCGTGCGGTCAAAAAGGGATTTTTTGCCCAAGGCGTTTTCCAGGTTGGCAATTCGTCGACTCACAGTGGATTGATTGACACCGAGCCGGTAGCCTGCTTCGCTCACATTTCCCGAGTGGACAACTTCGACGAAATATTTCAGATCATTCCAGTTAAGTTTATGCATATTTGCAATATTGTTATGCTAAATTCGATATTAACTATGCATTGTAATCATTCTATATTTCCCTTACAATATATAATATTATTTTTCGACACTTAAATGCTGTCAATCCTTGGCGCATGGGTAGTCGAACTCTATTGAGGGAAAAGACTATGTCCAATTATATAGATGAAGTTGTCATTCCATATGATCGCGACCTTGGACCGGTGCTGTTCGAACATTACGGCGCAGATACCGCTAAACGCGTCGTCGAACAAGCGCCAATGGACGTATTGGAAATCGCCGCCGGAACCGGCATCGTGACACGGCATTTGCGCAACTTGTTAGCGAAAGACGCGCGCCTGACCGCTGTCGACATCAGCGATTCGATGATGAATGTGGCTCGAAAAAAGTTTCGCCCCGACGAACAAGTCACGTTTCAAAACGTCGATGCCACCGACTTGCCTTTTGATGACGAAGCATTCGATGCCGTAGTCTGTCAATTTGGCATCATGTTTTTCGATCGGAACAAGGGCTTTCGCGAGGTATACCGGACTTTGAAGCCGGGCGGCCGTTACCTGTTCCGGGTTTGGGACTCGGAACACTACAACCCGTATGCCAGTGTGACCTTTGAAGTGCTCAAGCAATTTTTTCCGTCGGATACCCCACGGTTTTTATTCGACACGGTGTCCTGCCATCAAATCGATCCTATTAAGGAACAACTGATTCAGATCGGCTTCGACCCGATTGTCATCTCTGTGCAACGCCACGTCTATAATATTCTCGACGTGACGGCATTTGCCCGTGCCTTGGTTTACACACCGGTGATTTTCGAAATCAGGGATCGAGGGGGAGTTGATCCCGAAGAAATCGTCAAGGAACTGGCTGATACCTTTAAAAAACAATTCGGCTCCAGCCCGATGCGTTATCCGATGCAAGCCATTCTATTCGAAACGGAAAAACCAAAGGTTTGATATCAGTAAGCAATGACACTTACTTTTGTTGCAAGCAGAAGACGGGGTCAAGTCTTGCAATATAGCAAAATTTGGTTACACTGACATGTATGGCGAGACCTCTCAGACTAGAATTGGCAGGCAGTTTGTATCATGTGACTTCGCGGGGTAATGCAAGGAGCGAGATATACCTTGATGATGAAGACCGAGTAAACTGGCTCGAACTGCTCAATGATGTTTGCTTGCGGTTTAACTGGGTTTGTCATGCGTATTGCTTAATGAGCAATCATTACCATGTCGTCGTAGAGACAGCGGAAGGCAATTTATCCAAAGGCATGCGTCAGCTGAATGGCGTTTACACGCAAACGTTCAATCGGCGACATCGGAGAGTCGGCCATGTATTTCAAGGCCGCTATAAAGCCATCTTGGTGGAAAAGGACAGTTATTTGCTTGAATTGTCTCGCTATGTGGTGTTGAATCCGGTGAGAGCGCAGATGGTCAAGGATGCAGGAGATTGGCCGTGGAGTAGTTATCGAGCAACGACCCTTCAAGCACGGCCATTAAAATGTTTGCAAATTGATTGGTTGCTCAGCCAATTTGGTTCGGATCGAGACCAGGCGATTGATCAGTATCAGAATTTTGTTCGCGCCGGTATTGGATTACCTCCTGTTTGGGGAAAACTTAGAAATCAGATTTTTCTTGGCGAAAAAACATTTGTGGAAAGGCTACAAGGCCAAATTCAATCCGAGCCGGGAAACTTAAAATAAATCCCTAAAGCACAACGGCGATCTTTAGGTAGACCGTTAAGCTATTATGCTGAAACCTTTCCCAACCCCAAGGAAGGAATGAAGAAAGCTTATGCGACCGGAGATTACACCTTGCAGCAAATTGCGGATGCCTTTGGTGTGCATTATGTTACTGTCAGTAGAGCGGTCAATAAGAGTTAATCAAAAATGCTATATTGCAAGACCTGACCCTTTTCGTGTGTCCATTTCTTGAAAATGACAAGTGTTCAATATATAGTGCAAGGCCTTTTGTTTGCCGACGGCATGTGGTTTTTACAAACTATAATACGTGGTGCCATTCAAATGTTTCCAATAACGAAGAGTTTACGTTATTGAAATTCACAGGAATCGATTCCGCATTCGATCATATCCGAATAGAGAGTGAGTCGTTTGGAAGGTATGATATTAGACAGGTGTTTGATTAAAGCTGTTTGAAAGGTACGGAAAGCAACGCTCGTTCACGTTGCTCAACTAATCCTATGGTTCTCAGCGCATCTTACTGGTTTTGAATAGAAGAAGGATGATTTTTTTGTGCCAATGCTTGAAAATTAATAGTAGGTATTAATATTGGCTCATAACCCGCATTTAGAGTAATAGTTGAAATAAAACTTCTCAGAAATGGATAGGCAATGGCTGGAGCATTGATAGTAACGAAATTTGAAGTTTTAAAGCTATCAATTATGTCTTCTTCTGTTTCAAAAAATGAGCTGTACTCAATAGTTAATTCATATCCAGCTTCAGAAGAAATTACAGCTCTGAATTTTATTCTAAATGATTTTAAATCATTCTCAGAAAATCCAGTCTCAAGAGCTAACGTGAAGTCGCTTTTTTCAAATTCTTTTTGCTCTAAATTAATATATTCGGCTTTAAATGCAGCTATTCTGATCTGATTCATGCTGAAAATTTGTAAATGTAATCATCACAACAATAAGACTCATCATTTGCCGAACTAACCTGGTTAACTCGAGAAGAAGTAAAATCCTCTACCTGAATAGGCGTTTTCGTTGTCACAGAAAATGATTTCGAATCAAATTGACTAAAACATATAGAATCAAGTTGCTGATATGCATCTTGTTTTCTGACAACATCTATTCCAAATGCTCTAAATTCTTTTTCAAGCTCATCAATAGATAGTGCATCAATAGATGCTATAGCCTCATCCATCATTGCTTTAAGATAATCGTTCATCTTATGACTCCAGTTTTAACCTGATTTATTGAGGAAATATCACACAGCTCAGGTTTTACAACCAACATAATAGTTGTATTAGGTATTTTTGAAACTATATTTCTAGTTCTCTGTGTGCGATTTTTTATATAAAAATGACAAATTAACAGCTCCAGTTTTAGATGACTAATAACTAGATTACATATTTTCTGGTCATCGTTATTTACATCTCTGCCACGTACAAAAAAATTTTTTTCAAGTTTATTAATCAGATGTTCTCTAACTGTATTGAATGCCAGAAGGCCATCTGTGGTCGTTAAGTCAAGTATCCTCGAATTTTGCACATCGACTCTAGCTTGAATAACACTATATGTCTTATATTTATAGTACTTTCTATCGCTATCCCAAGCCTGATTTTTAGCCCATTCTTCTGCATTATTTTTGGGGCAAGAAATTCCATCAATAAAGAAATAAATCCCATGCCCTAACCAATCATTGGAATTTTTACTAGGGATAAAACCTATATTCATGATTTTATTAGCCTTGTCTACACTTGTGCCATGATAACCAATAAATGTAGTGGAAATGTCAGAACTCCCTTCTTTCATATATAAAGGCACAAGATAATAAATAGAGGCTCGGTCAAGTCAGTAGCTGTACAAGTAAATTCATTATACTGCTTATTTTAGCTAGTAGAAAATGTTGTTAGCAAAGTGGCTCCTAACGAGAGTGTATGGCGGGTGCGACTGGCATGGTAGTCAGCAAGCTGGTGAAAGTCCAGCCATTGCCCCGTGAGAAGGGAAAATGTAGGTGAAGGCAAGGGTGTCCAAAGAAACGATGTATTGCTACCCAAGGGGGAATAAC
>JAQTYP010000199.1 GCA_028688235.1 Methylomonas sp. | reverse complement strand
GATAAAACAACCACGGTATCGCCACCTTGGGGTCTGTGTACGGCGATTTGACAACGGTTGCTGCCGCGCACGTTGCGGGTATCGGCATGCGCCCCCGCCGGCAGAACGTCGACGAAATATTCGGTTTGGTACCGCCGTTCGAACAGACCTTGCAAATCGACATTGCCAGTCAATCGCGCATATAAGGTCGCATGTATGCCGCGTATCATCGGCGTCAGATGCGGCACGAAGGTCAAACCGACCGATTGGCGGCTTGCCGCTTGCAGGCCTTGCCTGATTTCGGGCAAATGCCTATGCCCCGGCACACCATAAGCCTTGAAACTTTCGCCGGCTTCGCTCATCAACGACGATATTTCGGCCTTGCGCCCTGCCCCGCTAACGCCGGACTTGGCGTCGGCGATCAAATGTTCTGCATCGATCACGCCGGCTTCCAGCAAAGGCAAGAAGCCCAGTTGCACCGCAGTCGGATAACAACCGGGACACGCGATCAATCTCGCCTGTTTGATCGCCTCGCGGTTCACTTCCGGCAAACCGTAAACCGCCTCGGCAACCAATTCCGGGCTGGCATGACTCATGCCGTACCATTTTTCCCATTCGGCGATGTCTTTAATCCTAAAATCCGCCGCCAAATCGATGACTTTGATGCCGCGCGCCAGCAAATCGGCCGCCATGTTCATCGCCGTGCCGTTCGGCGTCGCGAAAAACACCACATCGCAATCGGACAAACTGTCGGCTTCAGGTTGGGTAAATACCGCGTCGCACAAGCCTCGCAGATTGGGATAGGTTTGATCGACCCTGCGGCCGGCGTCGGCGCGCGACGTCACCGCGGCCACTTCCACTTCGGGATGCAATACCAATATCCGCAACAACTCGACCCCGGTATAGCCGGTGCCGCCCACTATGCCTGCACGTATCATGTTTTGTTCGTCTCTCTGAAAAAGATGGCCCGAATGATTCGGGAAAGCTGCATATAATAAAGCCTATCCAACAAGCTAAAAACCCCAAACATGCGTGCGATCGAAATCATCGAAGATGTAGAAGGCAATACGCTACGAATGACCGAACTGGCAACGCCGATACCTGCGGGACATCAGGTGTTAATCAAAGTCACAGCCGCCGGCGTCAACCGTCCGGATTTGGTTCAACGCCAAGGTTTCTATTCCCCTCCTCCTGGCGCTTCGGATGTTTTGGGCCTGGAAGTGGCCGGTACCGTCGTCGAGGCCGGTTCAAAAGTAGAGGCTTTCAAAGCCGGCGATAGGGTTTGCGCGCTGGTCACGGGCGGCGGCTATGCGGAATATTGCTTGGCTTCTGCGGTTTGCTGCCTGCCTATCCCTAAGGGATTTAGTTTTATCGAAGCTGCGGCCTTGCCGGAGACGTTTTTCACGGTCTGGAGCAACGTCTTCGACCGCGGGCGTCTGGCGACCGGCGAAAGCCTGTTGGTACACGGCGGCGGCAGCGGCATCGGTACAACAGCAATACAGTTGGCCAAAGCCTTTGACAATCGGGTTTTCGTCACGGCTGGAAGCGAAGATAAATGCCGGCGCTGCATGGAATTGGGCGCCGACGCCGCAATCGATTACAAAAAGCTGGATTTCGTCGAAAGCGTCCAGCAAATCACGACCGGTAACGGCGTAGACCTGATTCTGGACATCATCGGCGGCGATTATTTCCCGCGCAACCTGAAATGCTTGGCGGAAGATGGCCGCTTGGTGCAAATCGCGATTCAAAACGGCAGCAAAAGCGAAATCAATTTGTGGGCCGTGATGGCCAAACGCCTGAGCATCACTGGCTCGACGCTCAGAGCCCGAGACGATGCATTCAAAGGCAGGATCGCTCGCGACTTATATCAAAAAGTCTGGCCACTACTCGAAGCAGGCAAAATCGAACCGGTCATCGATTCGGTATTTCCGCTTGCCGATGCCGAAAAAGCCCACGCGCATATGGCAAGCAATCGACATTTCGGCAAAATCATCCTGGAGAACTAAATGAGCTATACGACATTGATATCCGCCACCGACCTGGCTAAGAACCTGAACAAACCCGACTGGGTCATTTTCGACTGCCGGTTTTCGTTGGCCGACGACCAAGCGGGTTTCAGGGCCTACCGCCAAGGCCATCTTGCCGGCGCCCGGTACGCAGACTTGAACAAAGATCTGTCTTCGCCGGTTAAAAGCTACACCGGCCGCCACCCATTGCCCGATTTTTCCGAATTAAGCCGAAAACTCGGGGCATGGGGCGTCAGCAACCGCAGTCAAATCGTGGTTTACGACGATGCCAGCGGCGCATTCGCAGGCCGCATGTGGTGGCTATTGCGAGCTATGGGTCACCAAAATGTCGCACTGCTCGACGGCGGCATCAAGCAATGGCAAACACAAGGCTTAGCCGTCACGGCCGTATTGCCGAAAATCGCTCCGGCGCAATTCCGTTGTTATCTGGATCAAAAGCAATGGCTGATTGCATCGGACGTCGAAAACGGCTTGGCCGCTAAAACGATCACATTGATAGACGCCCGCACACCGGAACGCTACGCCGGCTTGCAGGAACCCATAGACCCCATCGCAGGCCACGTACCGAAAGCCTTAAACCGCCCGTTTCAAGCCAACCTGGATCAAAACGGACTGTTTTTGCCGCCTGAGGAACTAAAAAAACAGTTCTTGGCCTTGATCGATGCGAAAAGGCCCGAACAAGTCGTGCACATGTGTGGTTCCGGCGTGACCGCCTGCCACAACCTGTTGGCGATGGAGGTTGCAGGCCTTGCAGGTTCCAAGCTGTACGCAGGGTCGTGGAGCGAATGGATAGTTAACAAGAACCGGACCGTTGCCAAGGGCACGGCCGCTTAAATCGTTCGTGCAGTCAAATGCTTGATTCCGTTTGTGACCAGCCCAGCTAACCGTGAATGGAATCAAGTGACTCAATGTAACAGTGCGATTATTTCTTGACACGTTTCAACGTAATGGAGACCAGTCCGCCGCCGTCTTGAACCAAGGTGTCGTCGTCTTCTATCTTCCAAGCCTCCTCGCTACCGTCTTCCTTGATAAATACCAAATAGCGCTGACTGCCAGACTCGCGTACGAAAATATCTTGATACGGGGTCCTTATACCGTTGGAATCGATGAAATCGGGGCCGATAACGAGGGTTCTGCCGCCAGCCATTTGGGTAATCGTATTCAAAAACTCGACCGGCGAGCCGACCTGTTCTTTGTATTCCCCTTCGAATCCGTGCCCGCAGCCCATCAAAATCGCAGCCAGCCACAATATCCACAACCATTTTAGTTTCATGTTTTCTCCTGTTTTTGGGGATTTTTGGTAATTTTAGTCTGTTACTAGCCAATTGATCTCAAAACATGACAGGAATATTGGGATTAACGAGTGGCGGCAAGGGTTTGGACTATGGTGAATTCCGGTGAATTCAGTCAGCTTCTCACTGATAGCAATTGCGGCGCGACCAATGCGAGTCAGATATACTGTAATAGGTATAGGTTTTTGGAGATGCCAAGCGAAAAAAGGTAGTGGAAAACCAATCACCGCACACGTTATAGTCATTGCACTTCGAATTTCGTTTTTTTACTTCCCTCACCCTAGCCCTCCCGGAGGGCAAGGGTGCGGATGTGCCGAAATTTGAAATTCGAAAGGTATACTAATAGGCACTAGTTTAATCAACGCAGGAGCTCTCCGTGAAAAACCTAAGAAACCGCGTCATCGCAATATTAACTGCATTTATTATAGGATTTGTTATGTTCTCTATGGCCAACGCCACCACTCCCGCCGAAAACCAAGCGGCAGGCGAAAAATTCCTGAGTGAAAACGCTCAAAAGCCCGGTGTCACGAGCACTGCCAGCGGGCTGCAATACCAGGTATTCAATGAAGGTACGGGGGTTGCGCCCAAAGCCACCGATAACGTCACCGTGCATTACAAAGGCACCACGATAGACGGCAAGGAGTTCGACAGTTCCTATAGCCGCGGCGAACCGGCAACCTTCCCTCTCAATCGCGTGATCGCCGGATGGACAGAGGGACTGCAGCTGATGAAAGAAGGCGCCAAATACCGCCTTTTCATACCAGCCAACCTGGCTTATGGCGAACGTGGCGCCGGCCGCGACATTGGCCCGAATTCGGCGTTGATCTTCGATGTGGAGCTGATCAAAGTCAATTAAGCCGGAACGGCCGGCCAAGCGTCATAGCCGGTGCCGGCCTTGTAATCTGAGGAATAGCGGTATAGCAGAGGGCGATCCAACAGCCGACTTTCTTTGAAGGCATTACTCGACTCTATCTTGCTGCATACCGATTGACCTATCCAAAATGCCGAGGTCGGAAAATGAAATCGCTGATGCATGACTATCTGAAGCATTTAAATCAGGATTTACCGGCCGGTATTGTCGTGTTTCTGGTGGCATTGCCCTTGTGCCTGGGTGTGGCATTGGCCTCAGGAGCTCCGCTTTTTTCGGGAATTATTGCCGGTATCGTCGGCGGCTTGTTGGTCTCATGGGCCAGCGGCTCGCAGTTGAGCGTATCGGGTCCAGCGGCCGGCCTGACGGTTATCGTATTTAATGCAATCGAGACGCTGGGCAGCTTTCAGGTGTTTTTGTTCAGCGTAACCATTGCCGGTTGTTTGCAATTAGCCTTGGGATTTCTAAATGCCGGTGTGATCGGCGCCTTTTTTCCGACCTCGGTAATCAAGGGCATGCTGGCGGCGATAGGCCTGATATTGATAATCAAGCAAACCCCACACGCCACGGGCTACCATTCCAGTTACGAAGGCGACGAGAGTTATATGCAGGAAACTGCAGAATCGAGTTTCTTCGAACTCGGTCAGGCGCTGGAAGGCGTTGTGCCCGGCGTTACATTGGTCAGCATGGTCGCATTAGCGATTCTGATAGCGTGGGACAGCGCTTTCTTAAAACGCATCGTCTGGATACGAGCGATACCCGGACCACTGGTCGCCGTGTTTTGGGGAATTGCCTATAACGCGCTGGCATTCGAATATGCACCGGAATGGAGCATGCCTAAGGAGCAGATGGTATCCTTGCCCGCATTGGGTTCCGTAGGCAAGTTCATTGGCCAATTTCAATTTCCTGACTTCAGTCAGGTTTTGAACCCTAAGGTTTTCAGCGTCGCCGCGACGATAGCCATTATCGCCAGCCTGGAAACCTTATTGAGCGTCGAAGCCGTTGACAAGCTGGATCCGCATAAACGCATTACGCCGACCAATCGGGAACTCAAGGCCCAAGGGCTGGGCAATATGATAAGCGGTATGCTAGGGGGCTTGCCGATTACCGCCGTCATCGTGCGTAGCGCGGCCAATATCAACGCGGGAGGGCAAAGTTGGCTTTCCAGCTTCTTTCATGGTTTGCTGCTGCTGATCAGTGCCATTTATTTTTCAGGATTCTTGAATACGATTCCGTTGGCGTGTCTGGCGTCTATATTGCTGCATACCGGCTACAAGCTGGCAAGACCCAGGTTGTTCGTCGAGTTTTACCACAAAGGTTGGAATCAGTTTCTACCCTTCATCATCACGGTCTTTGCCATATTGATCTCCGATTTGCTGATAGGTATAACGATAGGCATGGTCGTTGGGATTTTATTCGTGCTGAAAGCGAATTTTCACCAAGCCATGACCTTGACTCAGCACGGATCGCATTACTTGTTGAGATTGCATAAGGATGTATCGTTTCTGAATAAAGCCTTGCTGCGCGAACAATTGAGCAAGATCCCCGACCACTGTCATTTGAGCATAGACGGCAGTAAAGCCTTGTTTATCGATCAAGACATACTGGAAACCCTTTCTGACTTTATGTTGACGGCCAATGACAGGAGTATCGTCGTTGAAACGCAGGGATTTGAAAGCTTTTGTTTCATAGCATCCTCTCCCCGCCAATAATCAACCAATGCCGCAATTCATCTGGGCAGGTTGATCGTCGCCTGATATTGCAGCTCACCTCACCGTCACTTCGACTCTGCGATTCCTTGGCTCAGAAGCGTTATCCGGCGTGGGCACCAATAAATTCTTTTCGCCGTGCGAATCGATAGTCACTTTATTGGCATCGGGCATCGCATCGACAAATAGCAAGGCCACGGACTTTGCCCTTTCCAGACTCAAACGGGCGTTGTCGTCGTCATAACCGACCGTATCGGTGTGCCCTATGATAGAAATATCCACTGCGGGACGACTACGAATTTCTTCAATGATTTTGGGAATATCGGCCGCCGACTCCGCAGTCAAAACCGCCGTGCCCTCCTTGAAATACAAATAATAGGATAGCGGTTTCTTTGGACTGACGGCGAGCGCATTGGCAAAATCCTGTTTGATTTGCTGCTCGGTTGCCGTGAAGGTTTTCCCTGCTTCTTCGTTCATGTTGATGGCGTCTCTATCGCTCTGCAACAACGTTTCGCCCTTTGGCGTCGTCACGACGACCTTGCCTAGACTACCGTCTTCCTCGGCCAGCAGTACGACATAGGGTTGAGAGCATGCATTCAGCATCAATGCGCCCGGCAAAACCAGGGCTCTTAGCCAACGGTGTGTAAAACTCGATGAGTTCCTGTTGCCGTCCATCATCATTCTGCCTCCGCCTTAGCCAAAAAGCGCGTGCCTCTGAC
>JAQTYP010000198.1 GCA_028688235.1 Methylomonas sp. | reverse complement strand
CGGCGCCGGCGGCGATTTGCGCGTTCAGGTAGCTTGCGACCGATTGCGCCAAGGTGTCCAGCATGCGATGCATCAGTTGGGGCTGTTCGAACATCATGCTTTTGACTTTTTGAAAGCTCTTGCTGCCCTTGCCTTCGACCATATAGGTGGCCAATGTCCAGGGACTGCCGGAAAAACCGATCAACGGCACCCGGCCTTCCAGGCGTGTTTTGATCAGACGCACCGCGTCGATGACATAGCGTAATTCGGTTTCCGGGTCGGGAACCGGCAGCCTTTCCACGTCGGCGGCGCTACGAACGGGATTGGCGAATTGCGGGCCTTCGCCTTCGGCGAAAGACAAGCCCAAGCCCATGGCGTCGGGTATCGTCAAAATGTCGGAAAACAAAATCGCCGCATCGAATCCGAAGCGGTCTATGGGTTGCAAAGTCACTTCGCAAGCTAGTTCCGGGTTGGTACATAGCTGCATGAAGCTGCCGGCCTTGGCTCTAACCTCCCGATATTCCGGTAAATAACGTCCGGCCTGACGCATCATCCATACTGGTGTCCGTTCTACAGGTTGGCGTAATAAGGCTCTAAGAAATAAATCGTTTTTTAACTGTGTCATTGGCTACATTGAGTCTGGGCAGGCAAAAGCGAGGCATTTGGCGCTTATTCCCGCGGTAAGGGTTATTGACGGCGGCTTTCTCTATGGATGTATTTGAACTGTTTGACCATGCCTTGGCTGAATTCATTCGGCATGGTGGATTTACGCTTCATGGCATCTACCGACGATAGAAATGAGCCGTAAATCAAGACGAATTTTTCCTGGCCGTTTTTTTCTATCGTGTAGTACTTCAGGTTGTCGCGGTACTCTGAATATTTTTTGATGAAACGAAGCGCCGACGCCTGGCTCGAAAGCACCATAAGTTGCACCGTATAGTTGCCGGCCGGCTGCGCCTGTATCCACTCCAGGTCGTTGACGTCGGCATTGGCTTCCGCCGGGGAATTGGCGGGCTTTTCTTCGGTTGCGACGGGCGGCTGTGAATCCGGATGCGGATCGGGCGGTGAGGTTCGATCCTGGGCGGGCTTGTCCGGCTTAAGCTCCCTGGCATGAGGCGCGAGTTCTTCGGCCGGCACAGGAAGAGCATGAGGGGCGATTGCGGTCAGCGCCGCAGGCGCTGCGTCCGTTTTCGTTGGCTCCGATGTAACGGGCTGAGGTACTGGAACCGCGGGTGGCGCGTCTCCGGCAGGCGTCTGGCTGCTTGCGGTTTCGACAGACGGGCCGATCTCGGGTAAGGCTTCGGCAAGCTGGTTTTGCGTAGCCACCAGGGATTTTTCGCCGGGTGCGGGAATCGTGACGCCGTCCTGCTCCTTCCGGCTTTCCTCCGTTTCGGCGATAGGCAGCCACGATTTTGCGACGAAGCCGGCGACGGCCAGCATCAAAAAGATAGCGCTGATCAAGCCGATTTTTCGGGAGCGCCGGGATTGGTAACGATCCAGCTTGGGTAATTGCGCAAGCAATTTACCCGGTATGCCTTGCGTTTGTCGGTAAATATCTTCGACCAGACTATCGGTAATGGCGTTAAACGAAAACGGCGCACCCGGTTGCGCAGACAGATTTTGTAAATAATCCAGACACTGGCGCTGACTCAAAGGCGGCAATTCGATCAAATGGCAAGTATCCAGGATTCGATCCGAGCCGGCTTCCTGCCTGAATTCGTCGTCATTCATCGCAAATACCATGCGCAATCCGGATAGCGAATCGGCAAACTCTATCAACTCGTCTATCAGGCCCGGCACCAGGCGTTCGGCATCGTCTATCAGCAGCACGACCTTTTGTTTTTCGCAGAAGGCCCTTAGCGAAGTCATATCGAATTGAATGCTGGAATTGCTCAGACGCAAAAATTGACTCAGCGCGGTAATGACGGCTTCGAAGCTAAGCGCGTCCGAGCCTTGCAACAAGCAGATCGGCCAGGTGTCTTTGTGGCTGGTCTGCAACGCTGATAACAGCGTGGTTTTGCCTATGCCTTCGGGGCCGCATACGATCAGCGATTGATGCAGATTGGTCAACAGATGTATCAGCAAATCCAGTTTCTGCGAGCGATCCTGTGTCAACAGCAAACGATCGGCCGCACGACTGGCGCGGGCATTGCCCGTGCGCTCGAGTTTGCTGTAGGTCAAGTCGTCGTTATCCAACATACTCGTTCAAGGTTGCCTGCAGTTGAAATAGATCGACGTTGGTCGGCAACGAAGCCTTGCCAAGCGCTTCGAGCAAAATCACGCGGATTTTTCCGTCGACGTTTTTCTTATCGACCGCCATCAAATCGACATATTGCTCGGTGGTCATGTTCGTCGGCGGCGTGATTGGAAGCCGTGCGGCTTTAAACAAGGCTACGACGCGCGCCACATCGGCTTCATTCAGCCAACCCAGACGGCGGGACAGGTCGGCCGCAAAACACGTGCCTATCGCCACCGCCTCGCCATGCAAATAATGGCCGTAGCCGCTGCCGGTTTCGATGGCATGGCCGAAAGTATGGCCCAGGTTCAACGTGGCGCGCACACCGGATTCGAATTCGTCTTCGCCCACCACTTCCGCCTTGTTTGCGCAAGAGCGTTCTATCGCATAAGCCAAGGCTTGTTTGTCGCGCGCCAATAATCGGGGCATGTTATGTTCCAGCCAGGCTAAAAACTCGGGGTCGCGTATCAAGCCGTATTTGATGACTTCGGCAAGGCCGGCCGACAATTGCCTGTCGTCCAAGGTATCGAGTACGTCGGCGTCGGCGATGACGCATTGCGGCTGGAAGAACGCCCCTATCATGTTCTTGCCCAAAGCATGATTGACGCCGGTTTTGCCGCCGACGGACGAATCGACCTGGGCCAATAAGGTGGTCGGAATCTGAATGAAGCTGATGCCGCGTTGATAACACGCGGCCGCGAAACCGCCCATATCGCCGATCACGCCGCCACCCAAGGCAATCAAGGTGGCGTTGCGACTGAATTTCCTTGCCAGCAAGCGATCGAAAATTTTTTCCAGATATTGCAGGGTTTTATACTGTTCGCCGTCCGGCAGTATCACGGCTTCCAGCTGATAGTCCACCAGGGCGTCCCGTACTTTATTCAGGTATAACGGCGCTATCGTTTCGTTGGTGACGATGGCGACCTGCCTGGAATGGATGTGGCGAGTCAGCAATTCGGTTTGCGACAGCAAACCGGAACCAATGTAGATGGGATAGTCGCGAGCCTTGTCTAATTTAACTTGCAATACTTTCATGGTTGTCTAGTGCAGCCTGATATTGCTGCAAAATGGTTTTGACGACGGTTTTGCCGGGCAGGGAGCCGGAGTCGATCTTGAAATCAGCGCAGTCCAGATAAAGCGGTTCGCGCTGGGCCAAAAGCGTTTGTAAGCGCAGCCGGGGATTATCCGTTCGCAGCAACGGGCGCTGAGTATCGTGGCGCGTCCTGTATAAGATCTTATCGATAGAGCAATGCAGATACACCACGAAACCACTGGATTTCAAGACCTCGCGATTTTCCGGTCTTAATATCGAGCCGCCGCCAGTCGCCATAACGATGCCTGGAATCGCCGCCAATTGCCTGATGACGGCTTGCTCGCGCTGCCTGAAGCCTTCTTCGCCTTCGTAAGAAAAAATGGTCGGAATATCCACGCCCATGCTGTCTTCGATGACTTTGTCGCTATCGTAGAACGGCCGTTGCAGCGCTTTCGCCAGCTGCTTGCCTATGGTGGTCTTACCGACACCCATCAGGCCGATCAGATAAATATTTTCCAGTTTCTTCATCGATGACGGGGCCAATGCATGCAAAAGCAGGCATTATGCCCAGTTTTTACCGCGATTAAAAATGCCGCCGCCTGTTACGGCGGCATGGTTCAGACAAATTGCGCGGCGATTTGCGCCTGTATGGTTTCGGCCATGGCCTTGCGGTCGGCGGCATCGCGTATGGGCCGGCCGACCACGATGTAATCGGCACCGTTTTTAATGGCTTGCTCGACGCTGACTGCGCGCTTCTGATCGTCGTCCTCACGGTTGTCGACAGGCCGAATGCCGGGCGTGACAACCAGCAATTTCTCGCCCAGTTCTTCGCGTATCATCGCCACTTCCAGGCCGGACGACACGATGCCGTCGCAGCCGATTGCTAACGCGCGTTTGGCCCGAGACAATACCAAGGCCTTGACGTCGCATTGAAAGCCAAGGTCGTCCAAGTCCCCTCTATCCAAGCTGGTCAATGCAGTCACGGCCAACACTTTCAGCTGGCCTTTGGCGGCGGCAGCCGCTTCCATGATGGCATCGTTGCCGTGTATCGTGGCCAGATCCACGCCTTTGCCGCTCAACGCCTTGATGGCCCTGCCGACGGTGGCAGGAATGTCGAAAAACTTCAGGTCGACGAAGACCTTTTTGTTCCGCGCCTTCAGCCATTCGATGAAGCCGAAATAATCACCAGACATGAATAGCTCCATGCCGACCTTATAAAAAATCACCGCATCTCCCAATTCTTCAACCAAGGCTTTGGCTTCGTCTATGTCGGGCACGTCCAGGGCCATGATCAGGCGCTCGCGGTTTGGAATGGCTTTGGTGGAGATGAAAGAGTCGCTCATGTAACGGAATCCATTAAATCGAGGTTGAATACCGGCGTGATTTTAGCCGATGTTGACCATTCTAGTCTTGGACAAATGGCAGGGCGGCCGAGAAACTCATGAATGCGGAAGAGGGTTCCAACGCGTTCGGGCCGAGATTGTAATCTTTCAAGAGTACCGAAAACACCATGACGCCGGAAACCAATGCCGTCAATTTCAGCAAATAGTAGTTTTTTTCGTAATTAAACAAATACTCGATTGCGTAGGCCAGGCTCAATAACTTAAACAAAAAATTGATCGGAAATGGCGTATTGGATAGTAGCGCCGTAGCCACGGCAAACAGCGAGATCAAAAGATCCTGCGTGGAAAGAGAAAACACGCTGCGACGCGTGACTCTAATGCCGACAAAAATGACAACCATCAACACGGCCAGAAAGCCGTTGACGCCGATGTCCACCTGAGCATTTTTCAAATGTTCGGACGTTAATATAAAGCCCGAAAACGTAGCCGTGATATAGACGCACAAGCGCACCAGCGAATTTAAGAATCCGCCCTTGAACAGATAAATCAGCAATGCCGCCAATAACAGGCTTGCCAAAAAAAAAGGATCGGCTTCATAAAACAATGAAAAGGAACGATACATCGTCAAAATCATCGCCCACAAATACGCCAACAAAGCGAATTCGATATACCGCCGTGCAGCGTGGTAAATCCAATTAAAGCGCCGTAAAAGATTTCTACGCCTGTCGGCGGTATCGACCTCCGGTCGCAGGCGCCAATCTTTCTGTTGGGCTATATAAAAAAGCCCCAATATGGATACACATATCAAGACATAGACGCCTATCACCGCGAAATCGCTTTGATAACGCAGCAAAAATGCAGCCAGTAAAAATATAGCCTGTAAGGCGTAAATGCAGGAAACGGCTTCGGCATGGGTAAAACCCAGTGCCAACAAGCGATGATGTATATGGCGCTTATCCGGGGAAAACGGCGATCTGCCGATATAAATACGCCAACTCATTACCGTCAGGGTATCCAGTACCGGCAAGCCCAGTAACAACAACGGCAATGCAGGATTCAGCGTGACATAAACATTATCGACCAGATAGATGCACAAAAACGCCGCCATAAAGCCGATGAACTGGCTGCCGGTGTCGCCCATGAACACGATGGCCGGGTGGCTGTTGAAGCGCAAGAAGCCCAATATGCCGCCAATCAACGCCAATGCAATCAGGGCTAAATCGTTGCCGCCTACGTGCTGGGAGAAAAAAGCGATGGCGGCCAAGGTCATCAACATGATGCCGGCCGCCAAACCGTCCAGGCCGTCGGAAAGATTGACCGCATTGGTAACACCGACGACAAAGACGAACGTCAATGGATAGATCAGCCACAGGGGCGCTTCGTCCAGACCGGCAAAGGGCAAATATCTTAAATAAACGCCCTGATACAGAACGAATAACACGGCAATGAATTGGCCGAAGAACTTCCATTTATAGTTAAGCTCGAACATGTCGTCCAGCACGCCGAACAACACGATGATGAAACCGCCTATCAGCAAGCTGCTAAAGGGTTCGTCGAAGGGCGCGAGCAGGGATATCGTGATTAAGGTCGCAGTCGACAAGCCCAGACCGCCGCAGCGCGGAATCGCCTTATTGTGAACCTTGCGCTCGTCCGGTTCGTCCAGCATCCCCAGAAAATTAGCCGACCTGATTAAAACAGGTATCAGCAGCACGCTAATGATGGTCGCTAACGTAAAGCTTATAAATAATTCCATTCTTATCCAATAAGGGCTGGCTGTTTGTCTTTCTAACTTTCGTAATGATTTAGTATTCCGCCGAAATTAAGTTCGGGTTTGGTTCCCATGGGCTTCTCGTTTAAAACGGGACACAGAGGGGGCTTAACCGTTCGCCCTGAGCAAAGTAAGCGCCCTTCGGGCGCATGGCGTTAACAAGAAACATGGAAAGGCTGCTGTTGAAAGTTTATTCTATGTAGCCTTTCCAGCAAAGACCGAATAAGCATTGGTGTCCTGTGCCCGT
>JAQTYP010000197.1 GCA_028688235.1 Methylomonas sp. | reverse complement strand
GGGATGTCGTGCAAATTAGCCATGAAATTCAAGGCGGCGTTCAGCGTTAAAAACATTTCGCTTTCGACAGTTCCGGACACCACGTCGTATTGGTTCAGCAAGGCGTGATATAGCAAGCGGTGGGGCAGTTTCTGTTTGAATACGGTGCTGTCGAGCAGTCGTCCGACTTCGCGGATTTCCACCAACACATACCAGGTCAGTGGTATGCCTTTGTGTAGGGCCTCCTTGGCCGTAGGGCTGAGTTGGTAATCGATTTGCGCTTCTATGCTGAAGTTGTCGCCGTTATCGATCAGGTCGGCCTGGCGAATTCTGGCCGAATAAATGTCCGCTAGTATCGGTAAGGGCCAAAGTGTCAGGCAGGCCAAGAGGCTAATGGCTCTTGCCAAGCTTGGCATAGTAAAAGCCATCCATTCGATAATTACCGGTAAGGATTTGTTTGCCGCGAGGGCGGCTCAGGCCCCAATGGGTCGATATCGCCAATTCCTTTGCGTCGGCATGTTGGTCTAAAAAACGAGCTATTTGTTGTTCGTTCTCCTGCTTCAGCACCGAGCAGGTGGCATACAGCAGGATGCCGCCCGGTTTCAATAAAAGCCAGGCGGCTTCCAGTATTTTGGCCTGTTGCGCTTGCAAAGCCGTGATATCGCTTTCGCGCCGCAACAGCTTGATGTCCGGGTGGCGGCGGATGACGCCGAAGCCGGAGCAGGGGGCGTCCAGCAGGATGCGGTCGAATTGGCGGTTGCCGGCCCAGGTTTCGGGCTGGCTGGCGTCCGCGGCAAGCGTATCGGCTTCTAACTGTAATCGGCGGAGCGTGTCCGTCACGCGCTGCAGACGTGTGTCGTCTATGTCGATTGCCAACAAAGAAGTCAGCGCGGGTTGTCGTTCCAGTATGGCGGCGGTTTTGCCGCCCGGCGCGGCGCAAAGGTCCAGCACGCTTTGGCCGGGTTGGACGTCGAGCAGTTCGGCGGCCAATTGGGCGGCCACGTCCTGGATAGACACCCGTCCTTCCGCAAAGCCCGGTAATTGATCGACGCCCATAGCCTGATCGAGTAACAGCGCGGATGGGCAAAAGTCTATCACTTGGGCCGTGATGCCTTGTTGGTTCAGTAAAGCCAGATAATCCGCGCGGCTATTTTTCAGTAAATTCACTCGCAAGGTCATCGGTGCGGCTTGATCGTTGGCCGCCAGTAGTTGTTCGGCTTGTTCCGGCCAGTTTTGTTCGAGCAGCGCTATGATCCAGGCCGGATGGTTAAGCGCGGCCTCCTTGTCCGGTTGGCAGGCGGCTTGCAGTTTTTCGGCATCGCGCAAATAACTGCGTAAAACGGCATTGACCAAGGCCTTGGACCAAGGCTTATGCTTGGTGGCGGCGACCGTTTCCGAAACGGCCGCATGCGGTTTGACCCGCATATGTTGCAACTGATAGAGGCCTATCAATAAAAGGGCCTTGATGTCGCCGTCTTTGGGTTTTAACGGTTTGCTCAACAACTGCTTCAGCATGCAGTCCAGTGCGAAATAATGCCGGACGACGCCGTAACAGACGGCCTGAACGAAGGCTTTGTCTTGCGGGTTGTGGATTTTGGGTAAATGGACGTCCAAGGCAGCCGTCAACGACTGGCCTTCGCTGATGACGTGAGCCAGGATTTGGGCGGCGCAACCGCGTAGGTTCATAGACCCAACTTCACGCCATGGGCGGCGTGAGCGTTCAAAAAGTCCTTGCCGGCGACGCGTTTGCCGCCGGGCAATTGCACTTCCAGTAAGCGAACGGTTCCGTCGCCGGTGGCAACGTCCAGTTCATGCTCTGTGCTATCTATCGTGCCGGGCTCGGCCGAAATCGGGCGATGGGCCAATGCACTGTTCCATACGCGCAAAATCTCGCCTCCAAAAGTGGTTTGGGCAACCGGCCAGGCGTTCAGGCCGCGAATCTTGCGGTCCAATTCGGCGGCCGGGGCCTTCCAGTCCAGCACGGATTCCTGTTTGTCCAGTTTGTGCGCATAGGTGACCAAGGCTTCATCCTGCGGCTCGGCTCGAACGGTTCCGCGTTGGTATTGCTCGACGACTTCGATCAAGGCTTCGGCTCCCATTTTTGCCAGTTTGTCGTGCAGGCTGCTGGAGGTGTCGGTGTCGGTGATCGGGCATTCGGTTTTTAACAGCATGTCGCCGGCATCGAGTTTTTTGACGACCTTCATGATAGTGATGCCGGTTTTGGTGTCGCCGGCCATCAGGGCTCTGTGTATCGGTGCCGCGCCGCGCCAGCGCGGAAGCAGCGAGCCGTGCACATTGATGCAGCCCAGGCGAGGCGTGTCTAT
The DNA here is from genome assembly GCA_028688235.1 of Methylomonas sp. GTDB lineage: Bacteria > Pseudomonadota > Gammaproteobacteria > Methylococcales > Methylomonadaceae > Methylomonas. The sequence continues at coordinate 4,308 of JAQTYP010000197.1, read as the reverse complement.
GACGGCTTGCGGCAGAATCAGGCCGTAAGCGATGACGACCAACAAGTCGGCGTTCAATCGCCGTAGTTCGGTCAAAGACTCGGGGCTTTTGAAGTGTTCAGGTTGATATACCGGAATCTGCCGGGTCTGTGCCAATTGTTTGACCGGGCTGGGAGTCAGTTTGCGTCCGCGCCCAGCCGGGCGATCCGGTTGGGTGTAGACCGCGCAGACTTCGAACGGCGAGTCCAACAAGGCTTGCAGGGTCGGTACGGCAAACTCCGGGGTGCCGGCAAAAACGATTTTCATGGGTGTCCTTAGCGGCCTTGTTGGTGATGGATTTTTTCCAATTTGCTTTTGATGCGATTGCGTTTGAAGGCCGACAGATAATCCACGAATAATTTACCGAGCAAATGATCCATCTCATGTTGAATGCAAACCGCCAATAAATCGCGCGCCTCCAATTCGAAACTTTCCCCGTCGCGGTTCAGGGCCTTAACTCTAATTTGCTCGGCGCGGCTGACCTTTTCGAAAAAGCCGGGTACGGACAGGCAGCCCTCTTCCGACGTTTCGCTGCCTTGGGTTTCTATGATCCCCGGATTGATCAGGCAAGTGGGCGCGTCTTTATCCTCGATGACATCCATGACGCTGACGCGTTTCGGCACGTTGGCCTGGGTCGCGGCCAAGCCGACGCCTTTGGCGGAATACATGGTTTCCAGCATGTCGTCCACCAAGGTTTTGATGCTGTCGTCGACTTGGCTGACTTCCTCGGCCACGGTGCGTAACCGTTTATCGGGAAACTCCAGGATCGCTAAAATACTCAACTCACTGCTCCGCTAAAAATAGGCAAGAGCCGAATTTTATCCGTTTTTGGCGGAATCCGAAACCGGCGCCTTGCGCTGACTTTATCCGCAGCTTAAATGCCTAGAGTGCCTGTTGCAATAACACGATGCTCAACCAGACAAATCCTACCGTGGTAACCGCGAAACTGGCCGCGGTGTAAATCCGCCACTCCGGCTTGCTCCAAAAATCCGGGTCGAAGGCGGCGATAGTGAATACAGTGGGGTTGGCGAAGCCGCCAATGGCGACGCACCAGCAAGCCAGTGCCGGCAAGTCGAAACCCAGGCCGTAAAAACCCAGGTTAAACAAAGCCATTAACGCGTAATCTACATGGGCGCGGATCATGGTTTTGTAATCGACCAAAAACTTGCCGTCTATGCCGGCGATCGGAAACCAGCGAGCGAATGTCATCAGCCAGGCCGACACAATCAAACCGGCGATACAAGCCATCGCGCCTATCAGTAATGCATTCATCGTTTACCTCTTGTTCTAGTGAGATGGATTTCGAAACTTGTGAGCAGCCGGTTTAGCTGGACAAAGATCGGACAACTGACCTAAACTTACTGATCAGTAAGCTTTATTTTTGCTTACCGCTCGGTAAAGTGTCAAATGGTTTCGAATAGAATGAGTGCGAGCGGCGGATTAACCGGCGTTGATTCGGCGCATTTACGGAAAAAACATGGCAAAAAATCTGCAACAACGCATACTTCAGGCCGCCTCCGAGCTGTTTTATAGCCAAGGCATTAAGGCCACCGGCATTGATGCCATCGTCAAGCTGGCCGGCACCAACAAGATGACGCTGTACAATTACTTTGCCTCCAAGGACGAGTTAGTGGTGGCTTTTTTGCGCAAGCGAGACTCGGACTTTACCGCCTGGTTCGTGGCGCAAGTCGACAGCCGGGCCGAGCAGCCCAAAGACAAACTGTTGGCGATTTTCGACGTCATCGGCGATTGGATGGAGATCCCGGAATTTCGCGGTTGCGCCTTCATCAATGCCGCCGCCGAGTTTCCGCTGGAAGGCAATCCGGTGCACCAGGTTTCCGCCGAGTTTTACGACCAATTCAGAGCCTACATCGGCGAATTGGCAGCCCGTTGCGGCGCCCGCGAGCCCGGCAATTTGGCCGTGCAACTCAGTTTGTTGGTCGAGGGCGCCATCGTTTCCGAACAAATGAAACGCCACTCCGGTGCGGCAGCCCACGCCAAGCGTGCCGCGTCGGTGCTGATAGCAACCGAGTTAACCCCGTTTCCATAACCCTCAGAACCGCATCGTCCGCGATTGATGCACATCGCTATCGCTCAGCGCATCTTACGAGCTTGTCCAACAAACAGTTCAGATGGTGGCTTCGGGCGTTGCGCTCGCACCATCTAACCTTATTCGTTATGTTTTTTATTCGTGGATTGCATTGATAACTGCTTGGGGGTTTTGAGCAACCACTTTCAGTAGCACCCTAGCTGCACCATGTGGCATGCGAAGTCCTTGCTCCCAATGACGCAACGTGCCAAGTGAGATACCAAAGGTTGCACAAAAGCGCTGTTGACTCATGCCCGTTTTTTCTCGAATAGCCTTAACGTTCAGCGCCTCGGGCACATGTTCTACAACACCTGATTTTTCGCCCTTAGCGTGACTGACCGCATCTTTGATGCCTTCAGATATTTCAGTGAATGCCTTGTTCATTTCTTTGTCTCCAGAACACCACAAGTTCTTTGATCGCCTTTGCCAACAACTGCTTTTCTTCCGCTGAAAGATTTGATTTTTCATTTTTCCCGAAGGCGGCCAAGAGATACAGGGGCATGCTTTCATTGTGAAAGTAGTAAATGATGCGAATGCCCCCACTTTTCCCGCTGCCCTGACGAGCCCAACGCAGTTTTCGGATTCCACCAGTGCCCTCCATAAGAACACCTGAATTTGGATGTTCTGCTAGATAGGCAATAAGTTCAAAGCGTTCTTCTGGCGATAGTAAGTCACTGATTTTTCGCTGGAACGGTAAAGTTTCGGCAATCGTTATCATGCTGCAAGAATACACGCCAATGGCGTAGGTGGCAAGAAGCTACTTTCGAACATAACGTTTGAATTCACCGGGACTGGCGCGGCTTGTCGCGACAGGTCCGGTGGAATGATGGGTTGGGCATACTTTGACCCATAGTTAATGCCTTCACTTCAATAGAAATCCGGTGGATAGGCGTAAGAATCACCCGTGTATTGCAGCCGGACTGAGTCAGCGCGCGTCGTTTCACGAGACGAACACTGACCATCGGCACCGTACGTTGGTTCAACCTCTAGACGCATGGTGTTTATGAATAGATCGTAGAGGCCATAGGAGGTCGACTTCGCAATCGACAGGGTTCTCGTCATTTGATGTGACCCCAGTTCGCAGGCACGCCCGGACGACGATGCAACGGTGAGCTCCTTAAGAACCCTGCTGAGTTTGTTCTCCGTCGGGATAAATAGATTGAGGTCTTCCGTGGAGTCCCAAGGATTCAAACTATGTTTTACCCGGATGCCGAATGCCCGCTTGTTGGAAGCGAGCCAATATCTGCCGGTGTCGATCTGAACATCACTGGGATCGCCGTTTGGGCCAAAGGAGGGATCGTCATCAACAAAACGGAACCTTACTTGGCCGGTGGCCTTTGTTAACACGAGAACGGTCAAGGTGTATGTGTGGTCTCGGACCTCGTTAATGAAGGCGACGACGATGGAACCAGGTCTTTCGGGCATAGCTTTGCAGGCGATCAGCGATATGTCATCCGGCTCGTACCCGGACGCAATTGCCGCATGCACTGCTGATTCGTCACGGCAGGCGGCGCCTGCAAGCGCGGGCAGCAATAGGCAGAACGCTGCTACAAGACGAGCGCAAAGAGTGCTCATTGGGAGGCTCAACATAGAGCTAACCGGCGCTGCGCGGCTTTATCGCGCAGCGTCCAGCGACCGAAGGGAGCGAGGTTGGGGGCCATGTTAGAGGTTGGTTTTTGCATAGCGAGACCTGAAGAAAAAGCCAATGCCACCGGCAACCATCACCAATACAGGAGCGACCCAAGAAACAACGACATAGAAAACACCCGCCTCTGCTGCCATGGCTGGCCCCACATACGGGTCCAGAATTTCCGCTAGTTGACCCGCGAAGAAGAGGCCAATGATAGGTAGCACAACAAGCAAAAGCCAAGGGCGAAAGCGTGCGGCTAGAGCCGCTGCCACGGCACCCAAAACGCACCAAAGCGAAATCGTTAAGAGCGAATGCTCTTTGTCCATGACTTCGGCGTATGCAAACAGTGGATACATAGCAATGATGGCGACGAGTACGCGCATGAAACCTCTAACGTAAAAGTGAGGGGCGCGAGCGGCTTTGCCGCGAAGCGTCCCTCTCGACTGATGGGTTGGACGAAGCCGCTAACGCGGAGAAAAAGCAAGCTTTATCACCATTAAAAGTGCCTGTATAAAAGGCCCAGCGTATTTGCAATCACAAAACACCCGGTTATTGGTGTCCTAGATCGGCT
>JAQTYP010000196.1 GCA_028688235.1 Methylomonas sp. | reverse complement strand
CGGCTTTTGGTCGGCAAGCTGGCTGTTGAGCCGGCCGCTGGGCGACGGCCGTTTCAGCGTGCGCTACGAACGTTTCGGCAGCGACGAACGCGATTACCTGCCGCAAGACCGCAACGGCGAACACGGCCAAGCCTGGACCGTTAATTACAATCTGACCTTCGCCCAGCACCATCAATTGAATATCGAATTCAGCCGCATTTTCAGCGCCCGCCCGGCGCGTCAGGAACGCGGCGAAGCCGCTTATCAGGAGGACACGCTGTGGCAAGTCGCTTACCGGCTGTTTTTTTAACGGCCTGGGCCACGGTCGCGCCGGCCGCGGAATTGGCGGGTAAAGCCGTAGCCGGCGGACGACCGTTGGCCGATCTGGTGGTCGCCGCCCAAGCCTTGGATGCTGCCGGCCGGGTCAAAGTGCCGCCGGCGCCGGCCGCGATGGCGCTGGACCAGAAAAGCCGCGAATTCATCCCGCACGTGTTGGCGGTGCGCAGCGGCACCCCCGTGTATTTTCCGAACAGCGACGCGATCAAGCACCACGTCTATTCGTTTTCCACCGCCAAGCGCTTCGAGATCAAACTCTACAGCGGCGTGCCGCGCGAACCGGTACGCTTCGATCAACCGGGCATCGTCGCGCTGGGTTGTAACATCCATGATTGGATGCTGGGGTATGTCTACGTCAGCGACGCTGACTATCTGGCTGTTACCGACACCGAAGGCCGCTGGAGCTTGGACTTGCCGACCGGCCGCTACCGCCTGAGTTTTTGGCACCCGGATGCGGCCGAGCAAGCGCCCGAGCAGATCATCAGTGTACCGGCCGGTGAACTGGCGGTGACAGTGGAATTAAAAGCCCGCTTCCCCACCGGCAAGCCGCCGACCAGTTTACAAAATCAGGGCTACGGCGACGGGTTTTGATGCGGTGCGAAGCTGGAGTACAAATCTAGATTTGTACTCCGAGTCTGGGCCCGCCGGGACCGAAAAGCCGAAGCGGAAAACGCGCCCCGCTGCCAATTCCATCATGTCGAACTAGCGTTATCGAGCGATAAATCGCCCCCGTTCGAAGGTCATCGCTAAAATCCCCGAATCCGGATTGCTCCGAATCGCAGAGGAATAACTCCCCTCTTTGACAAAGAGGGGCTGGGGGAGATTTTTAAATAAATCCCCCTCTATCCCCCTTTTTCAAAGGGGGAAGTTCTGGGTAACGAAATTCTCAATAGAGTACAAATCTAGATTTGTACTCCACCGAGTCGAGCCGACCGCCTCAAACCGGCAAAGCCAACGCAGGCGCCCTCCGCCGCAACCAACCGAACAACGGCAACACACTGCCGAACAACCACGCCGCCGCCGGTACCGGCACTTGCGACACCGCGCTGATTTGCAGCAGCGGCGTATTGGCTCCGGGCAGGTCGGTAAAGTTGTAACCGGCCGCGGTCGCCAGGCCGGCGTAGACCGCGAAGTCGTGGTTGGCCTGAATCGTGCCGTTTTGCGCCGGGCTGTCCGCCGCGTTAGACCCGACCAGGAACGCCGCGCCGGTGGTGCCGTCCAGTTCGGTGCCGGCATCCCAGATGCTGCTGCCGTTTTCGACGAAGGTGCCGCCGGTGAAATGGCCTTGGGCGTCGAACAATTCGATTTCGGTCGGCGAGTCGTTGCCGACGAAACGGTCGTTGGACGGCACTACCATCGCGAAATAACTCAGATAGCGGTTTTTCACCGGGTCCAGATCCAGGGTTACGCTGCCTTTGGCGCCGGGCAGGAAAATGCCGGGGCCGAAGGCGTTGACCGACGCGGTCACCGTCGCGCTGGTACCGCCGGCCGCCGCCGCGCCGCTGGCCGCGAATGCCGAGGACAAACCGGCGCCGCTGCCTAACTCGGCAATCGCTTCGATGGCCGACGAGGCTGTGGTGCCGACATCGAACGCGTCGAACGAGCCGTCGTGCAAGGCGATGAAAAACGGACTCAAGGCCGGCCCGTTGGCGGCGGACAAATTGCTGAAACTCAGCGTGACCTGCGCCGCCTCGGCTGAACTTATCGGAGCGGCGCCGGCCGCCAACAACAGCGCCGACAGCGCGAAAGCATGGTTTTTCTGCATCGTGATTCTCCTTAATGTGAATGCCAAATGGCGCGGTCATTGTGCAATCGGAAACATCACGAAATCCTCACGGTGTGGTCAAATGCGCGTGAGATGTGGGACTGTCAAGAAGGTATCAGTTCGGTCAAAAACAGCCAAACAGAACAGAATTGCCAGTCATAGATGTCCAACCCATAGCAGGCATTGGGAGTGGTGAATTCACGAACCGCACCAATCGCGAACGATGTGCTTCACGCTGTTCAGCACATCCATGGCCCTCCGAATTTTCGTTTTTGTTGCAAAACGGTCAGGTTTGCCGAATTCGTGCCGCTTCCTGTAAATCGGCTATCAGCTGCTGCGGCTCTACTTGATAGCGGCGCATGAGTTCCGGAGGGGCGGCGGTATGTTGGTCGTAAATCACGCTCCAGCGGCTAATTTCGAGTAGCACAGGTACCAGATCGAGCGCTTTTTCCGTTAGCTCATAAAACACTTGGCGTTTGTCTTCGGGTTTGTGTTTGCGGATAACGAGTCCGTCCGCTTCCATTTTCTTCAGTCGCGAAGCCAGAATATTGGTTGCGATTCCTTCTTTTGAAGTCATCAACTCCCGGTAGTGCCGTTTGCCGCTTAGCATCAGATCGCGGAGTACGATCAGTGTCCACCGGTCTCCGAACACTTTAAGGGCATAATCAATTGGGCATCTATTTTCGAGTTTCGAGTTGGACATCTGGCTTATTTGCTTGCGTTTTGCAATTGAAATGAGATAATTGGTTGCATATTGCAAGTATATCAATCGAAACTTATTCCGCAAACCACGTTCATCAGGAGATCGTCAATGTCGCCGATAAATGCTACTACCACCAATATCTCGTTGCCGCGGATTTACACGGCTCCTTGCATGATTGTCGGCTCGATCGCAGCATGGTTATTTTGGCTATTAGCCGGCGAACATCGGGCTGTTCCACCGGAGTTGCTTGTGTCTCCCTTGGCCGCGCTCTTTACGCTGACGGCTTTGGTATGGCTGATGATGGTCGTCGCACGCAATGTTGCCGTTATTCGAGGGCATGCGTCGATCAGGTATTTCGCGGATTACAAGGCGGACATTCCGGATGATGATCGATTCGAGCGTCCGGCTCGAACGTTCAATAATCTAATGCAAGTACCGGCACTTTTTTATGTGATTTGTCTATTGATGCTTGTCGAGAAAAATGCCGACAACGTTCAAATCGCGCTTGCCTGGGCTTTTGTTGTACTCAGGTATGTCCATGCCATTATCTATATGGCGGTAAACTGGGTGCCGTATCGCTTCGCGACTTGGGCTTCAAGCTGCATCGTTCTGGGCACGCTTTGGTTTCGCTTTATGGCGGCGGTAGGGGTTGGTTAAGTTTGGATGGAATCCGGACGACCGGACGAATACCACTGAATTTAAGTATTCTTTTGTCGGGTGATCACCGCTTGCTGAATAGCCGTTGCAATTTCATTGGCGATTTTTTCGTCGGTAACCGCGCGAGCTAACGTTACGCCGCCAATCAACATTGCAAAGTTAGCCCACGCATTATCAATAGCCGCCTGATCGGTTGTTTTGGGTGTACCTTCTGCCGCAAGTTTGACTATCTTTAGCAGCTCCGACTCAAATGCGGTACGTATCGTTTCCTCGGAGCGACAGACTTCCGGAGTTACACTTTGAAGTATGCAGCTGTCGCCCAGATCGCAGGTGCGTTTTGGACCCATGTAATACGTTGCAAATTCTTCCCACCAGTTTTCGCCATATTTCTGCTGAAAAATGCCGATCCCGGATTTCAAGTCCTCCATTCCAGCAATGATCGCCGCTTTAAACGCATCGGCTTTGGAGCTGAAGTGTCCGTAGAACGCCCCTGACGTCACGCCGGCTTCCTTTGCCAAGCCATCGACGCCGATGCCACTGTAGCCGCCTTTTCGAAAGCAACGCCCGGCCGCCTCGATAATGCGCTGGCAGGTTTGTTGTTTTTGGTCTGCTGTATATCTCACGCGGGTATGTCCAATACTATTTTGGATTGACATTGTATCAAATGGATAACATCGGTATCTTTGACAAGATAACGATCGTTATATAGTATTATGTAGCGATCGTTATTTAATGTTCGTCGCTTAGCTTCCGCTACGCGTAACCCCAAACAACAGGAAACCGACATGCCGCTTACTCTTACGCTCACAGAAGGTGTCTTACCTGCGGGAACCGAAAGGCTCGCTTTTCGCAAAATTTGCGATTCAATGTTGAAATGGCACGGGTTATCCGGTAACAAGGTGATGACCCCCAATGTTATCGGTGCAATCCATCTGCTGCCCAAACAGCACACCTATTCGGGACTGACGGAAACCGACGTCGCCTTTATTGAATGGAAGGTGCCGTCATTTGCGTTTAACACAGCCGAAATTCAGCAGGGACATATCGAAGAAGCCACCGACATTATTCATGAACTCTCGGGCGGCAGCCTGCCTAAACACCAAATTTGGGCCAATGTCGTCCATGCTGTTGATGGCGCCTGGGGAATCGCTGGTCAGGCGTTGACCAATAAACAGTTAGGCGAGGCACTTTCCACAGGTTAAATATTAGATAGATTCGCGGGTCGATCTCTAATGGCCCGCGAGTACCAATGTTACACTAACTCGGCAGGCGTCCCATGCCAAAAAGCCGCCCGTAAAGCTGCCAAAACATCATATTAGTGTCTAGTAAACGCACATTGATAAAAGGAAGAGATATGTCAAACGGTTCTACCTCGAAAGCGATCGAAGTCATGACACCTAACATCGAATGCGATATCAAACGACGGCTGTTGCTGGCTGGGATGGTCGGTGCGGTAGGCGCATTCTCCGCGACGCCGTTGTTCGCACAAATCACATCGCCGGATAAGACGACAGTCTCCACCGACGGTTCGTTCGAACTATCCTGCAAAGCCATGAAGATAATGAAGGCAACGAATTTCGTTTGGTCATGACCACCTATCCGCCGGGACTGAGCTTGCCAGCCCACCACCACCCCACGGTAGGTTTCAATTACATTCTTGAGGGAATTGCGGAATCGCAGTACGTTGACGAGCCAATACTAACCTTCAGTTCTGGGGATAGCTACCAAGACAAGGCCAACGCTCAACACCTGATTTTTCGCAATGCCGACAAAGCCAACCCGTTGAAGTATCTAATCGCTTATACCACTCAAAGAGGCCAGCCATTTTTGATTATTCCATAGCCCCAAAACGCTTATTGCACTTTTGAAACATTACCTCATCGGAAAAATTATATGAAAACACACACAAAACGCTTGCTGACATTTTTGATGCTTTTGCTATTCCAAAACAATATTCATGCTGCGGAAAATAGTTATACGCTTCCGCTTACTTTAGCGGTCGAAGCTGCCAGTGAAACGGTACGCTCCTGCGAAGCTTTGGGATATAACGTCTCGGTGGCGTTTGTCGATATGTTCGGTCAGCCCAAAGTTCAGCTAAAAAGCGACAAGAGTACGCCGCATACCTTCGAGACGGCCTTTCGAAAAGCCTACACTATCGTGACGTTTGGTCCTAACTATCATTTAGAAACCAGTGGTCAAGTCGCCGACCTAATGAGCAAAAACCCAGCATTTTATAATGCCGTACTCACCATCCCCAATGTCACGCCATTGCCCGGCGCAATAGCGATAAAAGTTCAAGGAAATATAATAGGTGCGATTGGGGTCAGTGGTGCGCCGGGTGGCGAGAAAGATGAAGCTTGTGCGAAAGCGGGTATTGACAAAATCACCAGTAGATTGCCCGAATAGTCATCCTATTCAAAATAACTCATTGCTTGGACGCGTGATCGAAATTGGTGTCAATCGGGTAGACACTGTTATCAATTGGCGGTTCTCGACAAGCATTTACAAAAAACCGAGCAGCGCTGCTTTAACGGCCGCCGCGGTTTTGTTGTTGGCATTTAATTTCGTCGCGGCATTGCTGATATGGAAATTGACCGTCCGCTCGGTGATTTTCATGATGCCGGCGATTTCACCTGCGGTTTTGCCATCGGCAGTCCAGCGTAGTACCGCAATCTCGCGGTTCGATAGTTTCGCATCCGCTTCCGGCAGCAATTTGGGCAACAAGCTGCGCGACAAGGCAATATGCGCATTTTGGGTCAACCAAGCCATTTTGAAAGCCTTGTCAGCAAGCTCGGTTTCGGTCAGCGGCTCATCGGATCGCGCCAAAGTGAGCATGCCGGTTGCGCCATGGGCATCCCGCATGGATTGCGCCCAACCATAACGTAACCCGAACGAGCGCGCTTCCTCCCAAAACGCCGCCGTTGAAGCGAACAAACCATCCGTCCACAGGATGGGTAGAGGCGAGCGCAGGGCGTGTTTGACGGTGGGATCGATCGCACAATAGTTTTTTGTCTGATATTGCGCTTGCCAAGCCGATGGATAATTACTCTTCTTCACGATTTTCGGATTGGTCAGCGGCAGCGCCAACCTAAGTCCATAGGCGCAGTAATCAAAACCCAATTCCGCACCCAACGCAGCAATGGTTTGGAAAAGCTGATGTTCGCTGTCGCTGGTCTGCAATG
>JAQTYP010000195.1 GCA_028688235.1 Methylomonas sp. | reverse complement strand
CACCGTGAGCCTCCGACGCGTTGCCGAGCGCGGCACCGCTCCAGTCAAGGTAATAACTGGTTATCGACGCAAAGACTTGTGTCGAACCCAAAACAAACAGCAAACCCGTCAAGGCAATGCGTAGCCAAATAGCGCGTAATCTATTCATCATAAAAACTCTCTTATCCAAATTTGGCGGAAGCCAGGGAGACGACGCCCCCCTGGCCTTGCGGCTTACAGTCCGAGTTCGGAGCAGGTATACAAATACTCTTCCATCGGCGTCGGCACCACGACCGTAGCGGGCACAGATGCATTGGGATCGCAACTGGCGATCAATGCCCGGGCTTGGCGCTTCTGAGCCAAAGCCTGATTCAGCAAGCCATTCCTGATGACCTTAGCCGGAGCCAACTGAGCAAGGTTTTGATAATACGCGGCTTTTTCCAGCATTTGCACCGCCTTCCAGTTATTGCCCAGCTTGCCTTCCTTGAGCACTTCGATGGCATCTTTATTTTCCTCGCTCGCCAATTTGGCCAATTCGCGCGCCGTCGTATTATTGTTGATCTGCCTGGCTTGGTTATCCAGCCGATCGGATAGACGGATATTTTCCAAGGCGTTGACAGCGCGCAGGAACGATGCCACCGCCACAACCTGCGTGGAATCCAACTTCACCTTACGATCCAGCCCTTTGGATAACGATCCTGGAGACGTATTGAAAGCGTCGCTATTGTAGGCGGCGATGGCCTCCTCCAACGTACTGACTGCATTGTTGTGGAAAAACGGCGCAGTATCGGCCGCTTCGATGAGTGGCGGCGTATTGAAACGGCCGTCACCGTAGCAGACCTCGCCATCCGGACCGCAAACGGCTGCATCGGTACCAAAACCGCCGTCGTAAGCCATGTCTGGCTTAAGCATGCGGGCGGGGTGGATTTTCATGTTTTCGACACCGGTATTACGGGTCGGATTGGCTTTAGTGGTGGAACTGCGACCACCTGCATTCTGATGGCAACCGTTGCAATTGGCCGTTTCCCCCTGGACCGCCTGCGCTCCACCCGCACAATATGGGGCGGTTTTGGCTTGGACAGAACCATTAGGACAAGGGCTGACCTTGGTATCGAACAATTCTTTACCCGCTTGTATTAAAGGGTCTCTGAAGGTCAACTGATAGATGGGATAATCCTTGCTACGTCCCAAGGACAGCGTGTAAGCCTCAATGGCATCCAATTCAGCTTCTGTCGGCAAGCGAAAATCGACCCCCACCATTCGGTTCATGGTTTTCGGCATGTGCTGGGCGATCGCGCCCAATGCGAATTCACGCAGCGAACCGGAACCAGGCGCACCGTCCCCACTCCAACCAGTCGCCGCGGCTAAGGACTCGTCGACTTCGAATTCGCCGCCGGCCGCCATCGTTTCGCCTTTAACGGTCGTAGCCAACGATAATGTGTGCGGTACGCTACGGAATATATCGACGTCCGGACCGTCCACATTGGTCAGGATCAAACCGTGCTTGCGCATCAGAACCGGATTTTCGAGTTCGGCCAATGCCGGATTATTTTCCGCCACGAACAAGGGATCCGATTGCGGTAAGGTCATGATGAAATTGGGATCGAGCGTAAAATTGTTATCGGCTCGATGGCAAGTTCCGCAGGTTCTGCCGTTACCGTCGAAAGTCTCGTTATGGAAGATTTGCCGCCCTTGCGCCACCAGAGCGCCGAGTACCGGCGTCAAATCCGAGACCGTATCGGCTTGAGCGGCTTTAGGCAACAAGAACGCGAATGGCGCAGACGAGCCGCTTGAAACGTGTTTGAAATCGCCCATCGCCGTCGTCAGCCAGGGTTTGTCCGCATAGTAAAGTTTATGCATCAGATCCGGCGCTCCGGCTATGCTCACGCTTTCCGCGGGCGTCTGTCCCCGAGGAGAAACCACGATGGCATCCATCGTAAAACCAGCTAGCTTGCTACGCTCCAGCCGAGCGAGAAAGCTGCCCTTGCCATCGACAACCTGAAATCCACCAATGTTGTTTAACTCATCGCCAACTTCCGGTTTGACCGATCCATTACGGTTATCCACCAACCATAGATCATAATTGCCGTCAGCCAGGCCATTGACTTGTAGCGTGAGCTGACCGTTGGCAAGGTTAAACCGAAACTGGCCTCGCGCCTTCGTAAAACTTTCCGACATCACCTTGGAATATCCAAGCGATATATTCAACACTTCGGGGCTTCCGCCTTTGGCTTCATAGTTTTGCCGCCATACCCCAAGAGCCGTCTTCAGTGTATCCACATCGCCATGGCCGGTACTGCCAATGGCGGCGACGCTTGTATCGTCGTAGGAAGGTGATCGCAGGTCATAGGCTATTCCAAGTACCGAAACAACTGCCATTGCCAGGGAAATACCAATTACCTTTTTATTCGTCATACCGATATTTTGTTTTCTTATCATTCGCCCCCCTTTACCGACTGGCAGCTGTTTAAATTAAAATGCCGGCCTTTTCGGCTGATTCCGCTCAGATCTTTTATGTTCATGTTTTTCGCCTCAAGTCTTTACGTTAAAACGCGTTCCCTCGGCAAAACAGGAACCAGCGGCGAACACCATTAGCAGCCCGAAGTGCACATCAACGTAATTATTACAAAGGAAATGGAGCTTTCCCGCTCCGTAACCGACTCTATGCAATTATTAGACCACTCATATACAAGGAGCGGCCCCATGCCGCTAATTCAACCTTAAGAAAAACATGGCCATTGCCGAACATCTGAAAAGTTGCGGGATATAACACAGTTTAGGTGATATCCCTTGACGATCCGTGTCGACAACCTCCCTCGTCGAATTTATGAATCCGGGCAGCCGCATCGACGTCATGGAGTCGCGGCCCGATATGAAGGACAGGCCCTATCATTTAGCTTTTGTGAAAATGGATTATGCTAGAATGGATCATATGCATGAATTGGAAACCTTTAAGCTTATAGAACGCATCAGTTCGTTGTTGCGTTCGGAAGAACGAAAGAAATACGCCGCCATCGGCCTGCAGCCGGTACATGGTCAAGTTCTCGAATACCTGGGAAAATGCAATAAATACAGCAATACCCATGCATCGGTTGCCGAGTATCTGGGCTTGACCAAGGGCACTGTTTCGCAGTCCATCCAGATCCTGGAACGCAAACGTTTCCTGGAAAAGGCTGTCGACAGCCACGATGGCCGCGTCGTGCATTTGAGCTTAAGCGAATCCGGACGCACATTACTGGAAGAACTCAAGCCGCTGGACATCTTCAAGCATGCCGAAGCCAAAATCGGCCAGCATGAGTTCGACAGCATTGACCATGCTCTGCAAACGACATTAGGCTTCTTACAAAAAGTTAATCAAAGCAAGAGCTTCGGCCTATGCCGTTCCTGTCACCACTTTGGCATCGAGTCCCATCATTATCAATGCCGATTGACCGACGAAGCCCTGTCCCGCGAAGATACTGACAAGATTTGTCGGGATCATGTTCCTAAACCCAACCCTATCATTGATCAATGAGTAATCGCCATGTTCGACCCTAAAGCCATAGACAGCCTAGCCGACCGTATCGCTAATGCGATCCCACCCGGCCTGCACAGCCTCAAAGACGATATGGATAAGAATATCCATGCCTTACTGCAAAGTGCACTTTCCAAGCTCGATTTAGTGAGCCGCGAAGAGTTCGAAGTGCAAAAAGCCGTTCTGGCCAAAACGCGCACGCGCTTGGAGGAATTGGAAAAACTTGTCGCGGAGCTGGAAAAGCGAATCCAGCCGGATTAAGCTCGATGTCGCTGGCCGTCGTCTACAGTCGCGGACGATCCGGGGTAGAGGCCCCTCTCGTCACCGTAGAAGTTCATGTCAGCAACGGCCTTCCCGCTCTCAGCATCGTCGGCTTGCCGGAAACCGCGGTAAAGGAAAGCAAGGACAGGGTCAGGGGAGCGATCATCAACTCTCACTTCGAGTTTCCATTTCAGCGCATCACGATCAATTTGGCCCCTGCCGACCTGCCCAAGGAAGGCGGGCGTTTCGATCTTGCGATTGCGCTGGGCATACTCGCGGCATCCGGACAAATTCCCAAAAACGGCCTAGATCAATACGAGTGCATAGGTGAACTGTCGTTAGGCGGCGAGTTGCGCCCCATATCTGGAGCATTGCCGGTAGCCATACACTGCCGCAACGCGCAAAGACAACTGATCCTACCCTCCGACTGTGCCGCCGAAGCCTCCCTGATCCGAGACGCCCAATTATTACCGGCCGTCAATTTACTGGAGGTCTGCGCCCATTTAAGCGGTCGTAAACCGATCCCGCCGTCGGCCGCATCCATAACCACGGAACACCCCCTTTTCGATATCGACTTTTCCGATGTTCACGGACAATTTCACGTCAAACGCGCACTGGAAATCGCCGCCGCGGGAGGCCACAACTTACTCATGTTAGGCCCTCCAGGTACCGGAAAATCGATGCTAGCCGCTCGCCTCCCCACCATATTACCGGAACTCAACGAACAACAAGCCCAGGAAACCGCGGCAATTGCATCGATCAGCGATCAAGGACTGGATGTTTCGAAATGGCGACAACCGCCTTTTCGAGCACCACACCATACGGCGTCTGCCGCCGCGCTGGTCGGAGGTGGCAGCAACCCCAAGCCTGGAGAGATTTCGTTGTCGCACTTCGGAGCTCTCTTTCTCGACGAACTACCGGAATTCGACCGAAAGGTATTGGAAGTATTACGCGAACCACTGGAAACCGGACACATCACCATTTCTCGCGCCAATCGCCGTGCCGATTTTCCCGCCCGCTTCCAACTCATTGCGGCAATGAACCCTTGCCCCTGCGGTTATCTGGGAGACGCATCCGGACGTTGCCATTGCACGTCGGAACAAGTCGCACGCTACCGGGCTCGCATTTCCGGCCCGCTACTGGATAGAATAGACATGCATTTGGAAGTAGCCCGCGTACCGTTAGAAGTGCTGCGCAAAGGCTCGCCTCGAGGGGAGGAAAATAGTAGCGACATCCGCCGGCGCGTGATTGCCGCCAGACAAATTGCCCAGTCACGTCAAGGCAAAACCAATTCCGCGCTGAATGCCAAAGAAGTAAAAATATTCTGCGAACTACCCGAGACCGGCCATCAATTATTGGAACAGGCCATGGAGAGATTTGGCCTGTCTCATCGCGCCTATCACAGGATATTAAAAGTGGGCCGCTCGATTGCGGATCTGGCCGGGTCGGACACCATCGAAACTCAACACCTCAGCGAAGCCATCGGCTACCGAAAACTGGACAGAACACGATAACCGCTTAACCGACGGTCAAACGTCGGATGGCTTGAACAACCATCCGAATGCTTTGACTCACCGATATCTTTCGCACTTCAATTTTCCGCGCATTCGTATTCGTGGGACAGGGCATGCCTCAGTTGGTGGCAAGACTATCCTTGACAATCTTGGGCGTTACAAAAATCAACAGCTCTTTCTGGTCTTCGCTTTTAATATTCTTTTGAAACAAAAACCCTATGCCCGGAATATCGGCGAAGAAAGGTACTTTATAGACATCCTTGCCACTATTGTTTTCATACACCCCCCCCAAGACAACAGTCTCCCCATCGTTAACCGTCACCAATGTCGTAATCTCCCTTTTTTCAATGGGCGGCTCGCCGGCAAATCCTATCTGAGGGTTATCCTTGGTGATCAACAGATCCATGATAATACTGCCACTCGGAGTAATTTGCGGGGTTACGCTGAGCTCCAAGAACGCATCTTTGAACTGTATGTTGGGCCCCGTATTGGCACTGCTTGCCTGATAAGGGATTTGAGTACCTTGAATGATAGTAGCCTTGACTCGATCCGAAGTCATTACCCTGGGATTTGAGATAATTTCCCCTTCGTTATCGTTTTGCAGCGCGGACAACTCCAAGTTCAAGACATAGTCCGCCCCCCTCATCAAGGTCATACCCAAAGCCGCTGGCGGATAGGCGTTGATTGCCTTAGAACCCAAGTCAACCAGTGTATCGTTAATTTCACCGACATCACCGGCGGAATTCGGCTGAGCATTACTAAACGATCTCGTTCCCTGCCCCCCTGCCGCAAAACATTGATCGCTGCCAAAGCAGGCCATTTTCGCTGCCCCGAACTTAACCCCCAAATCCTGAGCGAAGCCTTTATTTGCAACGACTATTCGGGTTTCAATCAGCACTTGCCTGACCGGAATATCCAACTTGGCTATCATCTTTTGGATTTCCTCCAATTGCTTGGCAGTGTCCTTGACGATCAGGGTATTGGTCCTAGCGTCGACGATTACGGCTCCTCTAGGTGATATCAGCCTTAAATCGGCACGTACACCCGTCGACCCGCCGCCAACCTGCTGAGTCGCATTGGCACCGGCACCGCCTCCAGTAGTGCCGCTACACCCCCCTCCAGCAACCCCGCCACCGGAAGACGATGTTTTACTGCTGGAAGAGGAAAGAGGCCCGCCTCCCTGATTAAAATTGCCTCTTCCGATCAA
Source organism: Methylomonas sp. (assembly GCA_028688235.1). Lineage (GTDB taxonomy): Bacteria > Pseudomonadota > Gammaproteobacteria > Methylococcales > Methylomonadaceae > Methylomonas. The sequence goes on along the minus strand of JAQTYP010000195.1, from coordinate 167 downwards.
CACGTTACAGATATCGAGCGCCCTTGCGTAATTGATCTGAAAGTGTTCGGTCTTAAGAGGTTCCAGCTGCTCATAAATTTTTCTGGCTTCCAGCCCTTTTTCTTCCAGAACCTTAATTTCTTCGGTAGAACCAATCAAGATGACGTTACAGTTCTCCCTTTTCGAAA
>JAQTYP010000194.1 GCA_028688235.1 Methylomonas sp. | reverse complement strand
GATTTGCTGCGAGTAAATACGGTGAATTTACTGGAGTCGGCTGATTGTGTCAGCGAGTCTTTATGACCTGTTTCGCTACAACCTGTGGCTAACAAGACGGGCAGCAGATAGGACAGATGTCGGGCCGATTTTTTTGAAATTGAGCGGGGCATTGTCTTTACACTTAGAATTAAAAAATAAGATGCTACCATGGCTTACCGAGTAAAGCCAAAAAACCTACCCTAAAAGTTGGCAGCCGATGAAGAGAAAATTTCTATTTACCCTGTATCAAACGCCGCGCGGCAAGCTGTTGCAGACCATGGAGGCCAAGTATATAAAGCGCTGCATCACGGTGAGCTGCAAGCAAAAACAGCTGCAGATCGGTGGATTGGGGTGGGAGGGGGATTTCGTCGATTGTTCATTGTATCGAAATTACGTCATACTCGATGACAAGGGCTTGGGCTCTGACAGCGCCCTAAAGGTGAACGCCAAGGCTTACAAGTTGCCCATCCAAACAGAGTCCATGGATCTGGTGATCATTCCGCATTTGTTCGAGTTCGATGCGCATCGCTTCAAGACCATGCGCGAGGTGCATCGAGTGTTGAAGCCAGGGGGTGAACTGGTGATTTTGGATTTTAATCCGATCAGTGTTTATGTGAGGTTTCAATTTTTATGGGATAGGCAGTTAGGGGATTCTTGGAATGCGCATTTTATGTCGCGAGCGAGGGTGTCCGATTGGTTAAAATTATTAAACTTCGAGTTGTTGAATACGGCTGAATTCGGATTGGATTCTTTCACTATAACGCACGGGCGCTTTGCGTCGTTGCCGCGGCGGATTTTTTCGATCGCCTACGGTTTGAAAGCGGTCAAAAGGCAATATTCGCTGATACCGCTGACACCGGTGGTCGAGGCTCAATCAAAGTTGGTTACGGCGAACATGGTGTTGGAGTCAAGAAAGTACGAGATAAGAAATTGATATGACAGAAATCGTAACGATTTATACCGATGGAGCTTGTAAGGGAAATCCGGGGCCTGGTGGTTGGGGGGTGTGCATGCACTATAAAGGCAAGGAAAAAGAACTTTGCGGCGGGGAGGCTGAAACCACCAATAACAGGATGGAGTTGACGGCGGCGATACAGGCTTTGGAGGCGCTGAATCGCTCCTGTATGGTCAGGCTGCATACCGATTCCAAATATGTGTTACAAGGCATAACCGAATGGATGAGCAACTGGAAAAAAAGGGGCTGGAAAACGGCGGCCAATAAACCCGTAAAAAACGAAGATTTGTGGCGCCGCCTGGATCAGGCAATTCAGCGGCATAACATCGAATGGATTTGGGTTAAGGGTCATGCCGGCGATCACGGAAACGAGCGGGCTGACAGTTTGGCCAATAAGGGCATAGAAACGTTGGGCTAATAACGAAAAGGCAAGGGGGATGGCATGTTGGGAATCGTCGCGGCGATCTTGGTGGCGGTCTGGTTTTTCAATACGGCGCAGCGCTCGGGGCGGCCACCGGTTTCTTGGGCCTTATCCGGTGTTGTTGTGTATTTTTTGGCGGCTTTGCTTTGGAGTCTGATCGTTACGCCAGGCATTAAAGATGTCGCGACTCATACGTTAAGCGGCGTGCTGATTTTCATCGTGCGCTATGCTTATATCGGCATCGGATTGATCGCGGCAGCGATTGTGAATATCTGGTTGAATAAAACCAAGGCTTGAATCGTTACCAAATGTGGGTTGTTTACATCATATTATGTAGTGACGATAGTTTGTACACCGGCATCAGTACGGATGTAGAACGGCGCTTTCTGCAGCACCAGTCAGGCAAAGGGGCGAAATATTTCAGAAGCCGTCAACCGAGCCGTATCGTTTTTGTTGAATCCGGCCACTGTCGGGCCTCGGCTACTCGAAGAGAATTGGCAATCAAGAAGTTAAATCGTGCAGATAAGGTTCGCTTGATCGCTGGCTTCAAGATGTAAGACGTCATTACTTAGCGTTAGTTTGACGATGGGTGGCCGGGTATAGGCTGATCCTGGAGCGGGAAACGAGACTCGAACTCGCGACCCCAACCTTGGCAAGGTTGTGCTCTACCAACTGAGCTATTCCCGCTTGATAATTGAGCGACCGGAAATATCAAGAATCTGTGAATACTTTGTTATTTCTGCTTTCTAGGGTTTTGCTGCCCCAGTCGCCTCCGAAAGAGCGGCAATAATAAACAAGAATTGGTAACAATGCAACAATAAGCAAAATAGCTCTCTGGTTAGCCTTCTATACTCCCATACTAGGGTGATAAGAGTGCCAAATCACAAAGCTAGCTTTACGCTGTGCTCGTCGAGATCGGCAAATTTGTAATATTAACGCAGCTGAAAAACATTGTTCACCGGCAACTGGTTTTGGTCAGAGACCAGGCGGCGGCATAATTCGAGAATATTGTCAGCATGCGAGAGCTATGTTATAAAGTAACAATCATGACTGGAGGGGGCCTTCGCGTAATGCCGCCAAAAGCTGAAATGACTGGATCGGAATGCGTTTCGCCGACACACGTCCATTGCGGTTGCCGTGAAAAAGCGATTCACTCGGCAGAGCAAGTGTGTAATCAATGTGGAGTCCGCTTTACACCGATTCGCCGTGAAGTGCTCAAAATTATATGGGAAAGCCATCGAGCGGTTAAGGCTCATGATTTGCTCGATCGGATTAAGCCAAAAGTCGGCACGGCAAAACCTGCCACGGATTACCGGGCACTGGATTTCCTGTTGGAACAAGGACTGATTCACCGGGTGGAAAGCCTTAACGCATTCATCGGTTGCAGTTGTTCTGAGCGGCAACATGAACAATTACTGTTGATTTGTATTCGATGCCATGAAGTTGAGGAAAGACCCTGTGAGCGGTTGATGGAAGCCATTGCCAAGGAACTTGAACAGGCATCATTTACCATGCAGCGTAAAGCCATTGAAATTCATGGTATCTGCGGCCGATGCGCATAGTCCTAGGCGGACAGCTAACCAAGCAAGAACGAAAAGGCTGTCATTGTTCCCACATATTCATATGTGACGATATAACATTATTTATTAATTGATAGATTTGGACCGACGATGTACAAAAAACTCATTTTACTGGCCGCCTCAGGCTCTATTGCATTACCTATTCAAGCCGAAGAACAACCCATTACCGAACTCGAATCTGTCATCGTCACATCCCCTTTGCAATTGAAACCCTCCGAAACTGCCATGCCGGTGACGGTACTCAGTGATGATGAATTACGGATGAAAACCGGTCACAGCATTGGCGATACCCTGAAAAATGAATTGGGCATCAGCAGCCAGTCGTTTGGTCCCGGTGTCGGTACGCCAGTGATCCGTGGTCAAGCCGGGCCTCGAATACGTGTATTGAGCAACGGTATCGGAAGCAACGATGTGTCTGCCATCAGCCCCGATCATGCTACCAGCGTCGAACCGTTGTTGGCTGACCGAATTGAAGTGTTGCGGGGGCCAGCAACCTTGCTATACGGTAGTGGGGCGATGGGTGGAGTGGTCAATGTCATCGATAATCGTATTCCCGGCAGCCAGTTCGACAAATTAGTCGGTGCGGCACTGGAACAACGCTTCGACTCCACCTCCGACGAAACCAGTACCACGATGAAAGTCGAAGGCGGTCAAGGCAACCTTGCCTATCATCTGGACGGGGTCTACAGGCATCGTAACAATCTGGACGTAGGCGGCAGAGGCATTGATGTGACCAATGTGGCGATCACCGATCCATCTCTTGAAGTAGTTGATAATCCCTATGGCTATCTAAACAACACCGGTGCCGAAGCCATTAGCGGCTCGGCGGGTTTGTCATGGGTCGATGACTTCGGTTTTGCCGGGGCTTCGATCAACAATATCAACAATAATTATGGCATTGCCCCTGACGGAACCGGCGAAGAGACGGTGCGCATTGCCATGCGTCAAAGCAAATACGATTTCAAAAGCGAGCTGAACAATCCGTTTAATTTCGCCAAAAGTATCAAGACCCGGCTGGGCTATACCGACTATGAGCATACCGAAATCGCCAATGGTGAACCGGGAGCATTTTTCACCAACCAAACCTACGAAGGACGGCTGGAAATGAACCATCAGGACATAGGCCCGCTGCGCGGCGCCGTCGGATTTCAAGCGCAAGCCAGCGATTTCAACGCGATTGAAAAACTGACCGGCGATAGCATCGTACCGCGTTCGGATATCACCAGCTATGGCGTATTCGGTGTCGAATCATTCGACATCGGTCCGGTCACCTACCAATTGGGCACCCGCGTCGAACAAACCGACATTCGCCCGGACGGCATGAATGGCCTAAGCTACACACCGGTCAGTGCGTCGGCTTCGGCCCTGTGGAAACTCGACAACCGCAACAGCCTGAATCTAGCCATCACCCGTTCCTCGCGGGCGCCGCAGGTGCAGGAACTGCTGGCCAACGGCTTTCACGATGCTACCCGCAGCTTCGAAGTTGGTAGTTTGGACTTAAAAGAAGAAACCTCATATAACCTGGACTTGGGCTACCGCTTCAAAACCGACTGGCTGCGGGCCGAGTTCGACTTATTCCATAACTGGGCCAGTGATTACATCACTCAGCAACGTAGTGGTGATTATGTCGATGAAGATGGTACAGATCTCTGCGCGCCAGACTGTACTATTCCGGTGGTCATAAGCAGCCAGCAAGACGCGATCTTCAAAGGTTACGAAGCTAAGCTGATCATGCCTATGATGGAAAATCATTTCGGTTTGGTCGAGCTGACGCTGTTCAGCGACTACACCCGAGGCGAATTCGTCAACGGCGGCGATGTGCCGCGCATGCCGCCGCTACGCTACGGCCTTCAACTGGATTACAACCAGGACAAACTCTACAGTTATCTGCGCTTGACCCGCGCCGACGACCAGCCGCATGCGGGCGACTTCGAAACCTCGACCGCCGGGTACTTCCTACTCAATGTCGGCGTTAACTATCAGCTCAAAGCCTATCAGGATGCCAAGTTCATGGTATTCGCCAAAGGCAACAATCTGTTGAACGAAAATATCCGCAACGCGACCTCGTATTTACGCAATTTCGCGCCGGAAGCAGGACGCGGCGCGGAAGTGGGCTTCAGACTGAGTTATTGAGCGGACAAACAGATAAGCAACGCCGCATGCGGCGCTGTCGTCCAGATGAGACAGCGCTTTTTTTACAATAATCAATTGCTATAATATAACATCGCCATTAGCATCAAGCCTTCACCTCTAGCTACGCAGCAAGCCACATTACCCGTTACCGTACTGTCCGGCTTTCTCGGCGCCGGCAAGACCACCTTGCTGAACCACATTCTTGGCAACCGCGACAATCTCCGGGTAGCCGTGATCGTCAACGACATGAGTGAGGTCAACATCGATGCGGCTCTGGTCAAGAACGAGGTACAACTGAATCGAGGCCAGGAAAAACTGGTCGAAATGAGCAACGGGTGCATTTGCTGCACCTTACGCGAGGACTTGCTGATCGAGGTCGGTAACCTGGCCAAGGAAGGCCGCTTCGATTATCTGGTGATCGAGTCCACCGGCATCGCCGAACCCTTGCCTGTTGCCGAAACCTTCACTTTCCGCGACGAGAACGGCGTCAGCCTGTCCGACATCGCTCGTCTCGATACCATGGTTACTGTGGTCGATGCAGTTAATTTCATGCGTAACTACATGGAAGCCTTGAGCTTGAAGGAAAGCGGCGAATCATTGGGCGAAGACGACGAGCGCAATGTCGCCGACCTGCTGGTCGATCAAATTGAATTTGCCAATGTGATCTTGATTTCGAAGATCGATTTAATCAGCACGGATGAAGTCGTCAACCTGAAAGCCGTCCTGCGCAGCCTGAATCCCGACGCGGAAATCGTTCCGATGGTGATGGGACAAGTCGACTTGAACAAAGTCTTGAATACCGGCCTGTTCGATTTCGAAAAGGCCGAACAAGCGCCGGGCTGGCTAAAGGAGTTACGCGGCGAGCATGTGCCTGAGACGGAAGAGTACGGCATCAGCAGTTTCGTTTACAGCGCGCGTCGACCGTTTCATCCGCAACGTTTTTATGAGCATTTGCATTATGGCGAATGGGAAAACGGCACCTTGCTGCGTTCCAAAGGTTTTTTCTGGTTGGCTTCGCGCCCCGAGCATGCCGGCAACTGGTCGCAGGCTGGTGGCGTGATGCATCACGGCTTGGCCGGACGCTGGTGGGCGTCGGTCCCACAACCGCAATGGCCGGAAGACTATCTGCAAGACATTCAAGCAAATTGGGTGGAACCGTTCGGAGACTGCCGTCAGGAACTGGTCTTCATCGGTCAGAACGTCGATGCCAAGAAAGTAAGCCGAGAACTCGACGCCTGCTTACTGACGGATGCTGAATTGGCAGGAGGTCCACTCGTTTGGCGTACCTACCCCGATCCATTTCCGGTTTGGTTTTCGGAATGACAGCCAACAACCAAACCATTCAACCGGGCGCGAATGACAGCTTACAAATTGTATTCTCGACTAAATCTTCACCTGATTGTTAAGAGAGCCGGGTGATGATTTTCTATAATGTCATCTATGCATAAACATGGGAGCCATATTGATCAATCTTGTCCCAAAATTGTTGCCATCTGCCTTTGGACTGAACCAATGCCCGTAAAGATAAAATCACTTTGGC
>JAQTYP010000193.1 GCA_028688235.1 Methylomonas sp. | reverse complement strand
CTTCGATTCATCGAGATCGGCGCCGATCCGGAGCGTCTGGCGGTATTAGGCAACGTCAAATTCGACGTGACTATCGACGAGGCTGTCATCGATGTCGGTAGGACCCTGAAGCGGGATGAGTTTGCCGGCCGATATGTCTGGATACTCGCCAGCACTCACCAGGGCGAGGAGGATGCGTTATTGCCAGTCTATCGGCAACTGAGAAGCCGAATTCCGAATCTGTTGTTGATGATTGCGCCCAGGCACCCCGAGCGTTTCCTGACGGTAAAAAAGCTGTGTGAAGAACAGGCCTTGACCGTCGTGATGCGTAGTTCGGGGCGGCCGATTTCGGAGGCGGCGGATGTCTATATTGCCGACAGCATGGGGGAGTTGAAAATGCTCTACGCGGCGGCGGATGTGGCATTCGTCGGCGGTAGTCTGGTGCCTGTGGGTGGGCATAATCTATTGGAGCCGGCTCTGGTCGGGGTGCCGGTATTATTCGGCCCCGAGATGTTCAATTTTACCGAGATCGCCGAGCGTATGCTGGCAGAGCAGGCGGCAATTCAATGTAGCGGTCCGGATGCTGTCGCCGATGCCATCGAGCAAATCGCCAATGATGCCGATCTTAGAAATAAGATGACGGCCAGAGCCAAGGCTTTCGTATTGCGAAATCAAGGGGCGACGCGGCGGATAGTGGATCTGTTGTCTGGGGCTCTTTGAGCGGGACTATGCGCCAACCCCTCGGCATTTTCCGTTATAATTGGGGTGTTTTTATCTTTATTATGGTGTAAATCGCGTATGTCCGAAGTCAAAAAAGTCGTGTTGGCCTACTCAGGCGGCCTGGATACCTCCGTCATTCTTAAATGGTTGCAGGATGTCTACCAATGCGAGGTGGTGACATTTACGGCCGACATAGGGCAGGGCGAAGAATTGGAGCCGGCGCGAGCCAAGGCCATGGCCGCCGGCATCAAGGAAATCTACATAGACGATTTACGCGAGGAATTTGCTCGCGATTTCATTTTCCCGATGTTCAGGGCCAATACCATTTACGAAGGCGAATACCTGTTAGGCACTTCGATTGCTCGTCCTTTGATCGCCAAGCGTCTGATAGAAATCGCCAATGAAACAGGCGCCGATGCGATTTCTCATGGAGCGACCGGCAAGGGTAACGACCAGGTGCGTTTCGAGCTGGGTGCTTATGCTTTGCGGCCCGACATCAAGGTCATCGCGCCATGGCGCGAATGGGATTTGACTTCGCGGCAAAAGCTGCTGGATTATGCCGAAAAACACGGTATTTCGGTGGAAATGAAAAAAGGCAAAACCTCGCCGTATTCCATGGACGCCAACTCCTTACACATTTCTTACGAGGGGCGCATTCTGGAAAATCCCTGGACCGAGCCCGAGGAAGATATGTGGCGCTGGACGGTTTCGCCCGAAAACGCACCCGATCAGTCGACTTATGTCGAGTTGACCTATAAAAACGGCGACATCGTCGCGATTGACGGTGTGCCGCATACGCCTCATCAGGTCATGGAAAAGCTCAATAAGATTGCCGGCGCCAACGGCGTCGGTCGTTTGGATATCGTCGAGAACCGCTATGTCGGCATGAAATCCCGCGGTTGCTATGAAACCCCGGCCGGTACCGTCATGCTGAAGGCGCATCGTGCGATAGAATCGTTGACCTTGGATCGCGAGGTCGCACATTTGAAAGACGAATTGATGCCACGCTATGCCTCGCTGGTTTACAACGGTTATTGGTGGAGTCCGGAGCGAGCCATGCTGCAAACCATGATAGACGCCTCGCAAGTCCACGTAAACGGCAAGGTTCGCGTAAAATTATACAAAGGTAATGTCATCGTGGTCGGAAGAGCCTCGGATAATAGTTTGTTCGACGAAAACATCGCGACATTCGAGGACGATGCCGGCGCTTATAATCAAAAAGACGCCGAGGGCTTTATCAAACTGAATGCGTTGAGAATGCGGATCGCGGCCAAAAAAGGACGTTAATTTCTATAAGGCAGGATATTTTCGATGAAGCTTGTATAATGGATCATTATGGCCAAGCTTGGGTTTGCAATAGGCAGTGGGATTCATGTCTTTTGCGGCTGTCTTGGCCTGAAGCTTTCCGGTTTGCCACACAACAACAATAATGAGCAATATGCCTGAGATTAATCTGGATGATGCCAACAGTGAATCACGAGCACTCGCTTTGCTTCAGGCTGTCCGAAGACATCATGCCCTGGTAAAGGCCAACCGCTTTCTGTTAATACTGGTTTTTGCATTAATGGTGGCGGTATTCGCTATGGGTTTAATCCTGTTGCCAAGGCAAACTGCCTTGAATCAAATACAGGCCAATCAGGCCGCTACCGCCGCTTATGCCTTGCAAAATCCGGCGATTTCGGCCGAGATCAATACCTTGAAAGGGCAATTGTTCGGATTGGTCAGTGGCTCCATCGAAAGCAAATTGCGCTCATTGGAAGAGAATATCAAGCGAGGCAGCCTGGCCGAATCATTGAATACCATTCAGGATTTGAAAAGCGATGTTAAGGTACTCGGCGCCTATACCACGGGGCCTCAGGTCGGCGTTCAGGGCGAGGCGGTCAATCAGCAAATGATCAAAGAGTTGAGCGAATTGAAAGATTTGGTTTATCTGACTTTTATCTCATGCGGATTGATGATCGCCGCAGTGGCCGGTATCTGGTTGCGTAACCGTTATCGGTTGACGCATCAAAAAAATCATACGATCTATTTGGCGCGGAGCCGGATCGACTGAACCTTCTCTCGTCGCCGATTTTTTCTAACGTGCATAAAAAAGCCGCCACACATTGTGTGGCGGCTTTTTTGCTTTAAGCCGGGTGATGCTTATTTAGCCAAATAAGCGTAAACGGCATCAATGGCTTGGTCTTCGGTGTAACCCGCTTTTTTGACAGGGCCGACTTCCATGATGGCTGCGGTTGCTTTAGGCATACCGTTTTTGCCGTTTTTCAGGACGCTGGCGAATTGATCTTTAGGCAGTTTGCCGGCTTTGATCAATTCTTTCAATTGTGGGTTGGAAGCAACGTCATGGCATGAGCCGCAGCCACGACCGAAAGCGCGTTCGTAAATTTTCGCGCCGACTTCTTCTTGCTCGTTAGCAGCAACTTGACCACTGATTGCAATCAGAGCCGCGCCTACTAATAAACCAAATGATTTTTTCATTCTTATGTTCTCTCGTTGTGATTAAAAAAAGGTCGCTAATTGCAAATGCAACTCGCAGGCCAATGGAAAAAGTCGGGAAAGCATAGGGAATTTTAGAGAAAAATTCAATCAGTTTTCGCTAAATCAGGACGATTTCACTGGCTTGCGGCTGTATTGTTTCGGTTCAAGCTTAATGTTTCCTGAAAGAATCGCAAACACCGGCAAGGGTTAACGTTGGCTTTGGAACCAGCTCAGTTTTTCGTGCAACGTAACCACCGTGCCGACGATAATCAGCGAGGGCGGCTTGATATCGGCATGTTCGACCTTTTGCGATATGTCGCTTAGCGTTCCGGTGACAACCCGTTGGTGGGGCGTCGTTCCTTGCTGAATGATTGCAATCGGGTGACTGGGTGGGCAGCCATGTTCCATCAGTGATTGGCAGATATGTTCGAGTCCGACCAAACCCATGTAAATCACGATAGTTTGGCCTGGAGCCGCCAATTGTTTCCAGTTCAGGTTGATGCTGCCGTCTTTTAAATGGCCGGTCACGAACGTACAGGATTGGGCGTGGTCTCTATGAGTCAACGGGATGCCGGCATAGCTGGCGCAACCGGATGCCGCGGTAATGCCGGGCACGACCTGAAAGGTAATACCGCGCTGCATCAGCGTTTCGATTTCCTCGCCGCCGCGGCCGAAAATGAAAGGGTCTCCGCCTTTTAGTCTGGCCACTCTTTTGCCCGATACGGCCAGATTGGCCAGTAGCTCGTTGATCGATTCCTGAGGCAGGCTATGTTGGCTGCGTTGTTTGCCGACGTAAATCTTTTCGGCATCGCGGCGCGCCATTTCCAGTATCGCTTCCGACACCAGGCGGTCATAGACGATGACATCCGCCTGCTGCATCAGGCGCAGGGCTCTAAACGTCATTAAATCCGGATCGCCGGGGCCGGCACCGATCAAATACACTTCGCCCTTTGGGGCGGATTGATCGGTTTGTTGTAAGCGGATATTGAATTCTCGTTCTGCTTCTTCTTGTTTGCCGGCGAAAACCAAGTCGGCCACGCGGCCGAGCAGTATGCTTTCCCAAAAAATACGGCGGTGTGCGGGTTGTTTGATCGTTTCTTTTACTGCAGATCTAAAGTCTTCGGCAAATCGCGCCAGACGGCCGTATGCCGCCGGAATCGTACTTTCGATTTTGGCGCGCAGCATCCTGGCCAGTACAGGTGACGCGCCGCCCGACGATACGGCAACGATCAACGGAGAACGGTCGACTATCGCCGGAAATATGAAGCTGCATAGGTCGGGATTGTCGACGACGTTGACTGGGATACCCAGCGATTGAGCGGCGGCGGTCACCTGTTCGTTGGTTTGTCTGTCATTGGTGGCGGAGATAACTAGGCGCATGCCCGCTACATCGTCTTCGCTAAAACTTTTTTGCCGTAGGCTTAAATTCCAGTCGCTTTCCTTGCTTGACAGGTGCTTTCCGATTTCCTTGGCGACGACGGTGATCTGAGCGCCTGTTTTTCTGAGCATTTCTATTTTACGGGTGGCGACTTCACCGGCGCCGACGACTAGACAGGGCTGGTTGGTCAGTTTAAGAAAAAGGGGAAAGTAATCCATCGGTGCTTGATTTTTCGCGGCTGGGGTTGATGTTATGATAATGCTATCTATCGCTGATTTTGGTGAAGCAAAAAATGATCGAGTTTGATTTGGAAGTCGACGCCAGTGGTTTGCAATGTCCCTTGCCGCTGTTACGTCTGAAAAAAGCCATTATGGAAATCGAGAGTGGATCGGTGGTTAAGGTCATTGCCACCGACCCGGCGGCGCATCTTGATTTTGGCGTCTATGTCGACCAGGCAGGGCATATCCCGCTGAAGATATTAAGGGAGGCGGATAAACAGATTTTCTTTATACAGAAAAAATAGAAGCGAATCAATACTAAATAGCCTAGGGGTTCGAGATGAACTTGCTGTATCGAGTCTCGATCCCTGTGCCTGTTGCTTATCTAAGGCTGATAATCGGCCAGCCGGCCGCTTTCGCGGCTTGGCGCAATTTTGGGTCCGGGTCGACGGCTATGGGCTTGTCGACCAGCTTCAACAGCGGCAAATCATTGTGAGAGTCGCTATAGAAGCAACTGCCTGCCAGACCGACCTCTGCAGAGGATAGCCAGTCCTGCAATTGTTCGACCTTGCCTTCCTGGAAGCAGGGCGCGCCGACGAATTTGCCGGTGTATTGGCCGGCTATCAATTCAGGATTGGTGGCCAGTAGATTGTCTATGCCGTACAGTTCGACGATGGGCTCGGTCACGAAGCGGTTGGTGGCGGTAATGACCAGCAGCGTGTCGCCGGCGGCGCGGTGTCGTTCGACCAAATCGTGAGCCGCCGCGAGCGTGATGGGCTTGATCACGGTCTCGATGAATTCTTCCCGCCAGCGATAGAGCTGCGCGGCGTCGTGGGCGGCTAACGGTGCCAATGAAAAGCCCAGAAACTCGACTATGTCTAAAGTGCCCTGTTTGTAGTCCTCGTAGAATTTTTGATTGCTGCGTTCGTAGTAGTCTTTATCGACGATACCGCGGTCTACCAAAAATTGCCCCCATAAAAAATCGCTGTCGTCGGCAATCAGTGTGTTATCCAGATCGAAAATCGCTAAGCTCACGGTAAACCTGAAAAAAGTAAATAAAACGGTGCGGCTTATGGCTTCTGCCGCCTATTTGTGGAACAATTGTGCCATTAAATTAATGGCCTCCCGAGCGCGATTTTAGCATTCAGTCGAAACTACGGGTGGCAAAATAATACAGGTTTTTACATGATAGACTCGAAAGGGTACCGGCCTAACGTCGGTATTATCCTTTGCAATGACGAGGGTCGTGTGTTTTGGGCAAAGCGCAAGGGCGCTAATTCGTGGCAATTTCCGCAAGGCGGTATCGATGGCGACGAAGACCCTGAGACCGCGATGTATCGGGAATTGTGGGAGGAGACCGGCTTGCGCGCCGAACACGTTCAGTTGTTGGGGAGGACGCGTTATTGGCTGCGTTACAAATTACCGGAACGCTATATCCGCAAAAATTCACTGCCGCTGTGCATAGGCCAGAAACAGATCTGGTTTATGCTGCGCTTATTGTGCGACGAATCCCAGGTACGTTTCGATTGCGGGCATAAGCAGGAGTTCGATAACTTCAAGTGGGTGGAATATTGGTATCCCTTGCAGGATGTGGTCTATTTCAAGCGCCGGGTTTACCGCAAGGCCATGGATGAACTTGGGGCGTTGTTGGCCACCGATGATAGTCAGGTCGATGCGACAGGTTTTCTGACCGGGCGGCAATAGCGATCAATAGCCGTGAGCGTTTCGGTCCAGATGTTCCATGCTTATCGGTAGGTAATGACACTCGGATCGAAAGCCGCCGTCGGCAAACAAGTGGAATAGGCGATAGCCGGGTGGGGTGGTGGATATGCTGAATTCCGCCGAATTCGGCATAAATTGAAAGCTTGCTGCCGGCGTGCCGAAAATGGCGATCCTATTTTTCGTCGAGGACATTTCTT
>JAQTYP010000003.1 GCA_028688235.1 Methylomonas sp. | reverse complement strand
GTTCGTATGGCGCTGCTGGAGGCCGATGTGGCTCTGCCGGTGGTGACCGATTTCATTGGGCAAGTCACCGAGCGCGCCTTGGGGCAGGAGGTTCAGAACAGTTTGTCGCCGGGGCAGGCTATGATCTAGGTCGTGCAGGCCGAGTTGGTCAGGGTTATGGGTTCTGCCAATGAGGAATTGAATTTGCGTACACAGCCTCCGGCCATCATCATGATGGCGGGTTTGCAGGGGGCTGGTAAGACGACGACGGTGGCCAAGTTGGGTCGCCATCTGAAGGAAAAGAAAAAGAAAAGGGTCGGTGTGGTTAGTGCCGATGTCTATCGGCCGGCAGCGATCAAGCAATTGCAAACCTTGGCCGATGATAATGGCTTGAAATTTTTCGAAAGCGATGCTTCCGAAAAGCCGGTTGATATCGTCAATCGGGCCTTGGATGCGGCCAAACGGCAATTTATCGACGTATTGATAGTCGATACCGCTGGTCGCTTGCATATCGACGATCAGATGATGGGAGAGATCAAGGAGCTGCATGCGGCGATCAATCCTATCGAGACATTGTTCGTCGTCGATAGCATGACAGGTCAGGACGCTGCCAATACTGCCAAGGCGTTTCACGATGCCTTGCCGCTCACCGGCGTGATTTTGACTAAGGCCGACGGCGATGCTAGAGGTGGTGCTGCCTTGTCCATACGTCATATTACCGGCAAGCCTATAAAATTTATCGGTGTCGGTGAAAAAACCGACGCTCTGGAGCCGTTTTATCCCGATAGGCTGGCTTCCCGTATCTTGGGTATGGGCGACATGTTGTCGTTGATCGAGGATATTGAGAATAAGGTCGACAAGAAAAAAGCCGAGAAGCTGGCGAAAAAGATACAAAAAGGTAAGGGTTTCGATCTGAATGACTTCAAAGAACAGTTGCAGCAAATGCAAGACATGGGTGGTCTGACTGCAATGATGGACAAGTTGCCGGGCATGGGGGGAATTCCGAAGGATGTCAAGGATAAGGTCAATGACAAAGACTTGGCTAGGCAAATTGCCGTGATCAATTCGATGACGCCGCAGGAAAGACAGTTTCCAGGATTGATCAAGGGTAGCCGCAAGCAGCGTATTGCCGATGGCTGTGGCTTGGATTTGCAGGCTGTCAATCGAGTGTTGACGCAGCATCAGATGATGGAGAAGATGATGAAAAAATTCAGCAAGGGCAATATTGTCGGCATGATGCGCGGCATGAAAGCCAATATGCGCGGCATGAGAATGTAAGGTTTTGCAATTAGTGTTTCACATCTGCGCAAAATCGCGTAGAATAGATTAATTAAATTTCGATTCAATGTTTTAAGGTATCCAAATGGTAAGCATTCGTTTGTCCAGAGGCGGCGCTAAAAATCGTCCTTTTTACCACGTCGTAGTTACAGATAGCAGAAGCAGCCGTGATGGCCGTTATATCGAACGCGTGGGTTTCTTCAATCCGCTGGCCCGTGGCGGCGAGCAACGGCTGGTTTTGGATGCCGAACGCGTTCAATACTGGCAAGCCAATGGCGCGCAACCATCCGATCGCGTAGCCAGATTGATTAAAGATGCTGCTAAAGCTGCTGCGTAAGAGACTTGCCGAATAGTGATTATTTGAACGCCGGCGAAATATCCGGCGTTTTTGGTGTAAAGGGTGCGGTAAAAGTTTTTTCATTTACCGAGCCGCGCGAGAACATATTGCGATATTCGCCTTGGCTCGTGCAAAAAAATAATCAAACCAGGGAAATCAAAGTCGTTGGCGGTCAGCGTCATGGAAATGCCGTGATTGCCGAGCTGGATGGCGTTTCTGACCGCGATGCAGCGTTGGCATTGATGGGGTCCAGGATTTTTATCCACAAATCCCAGTTGCCCAAGCCCAAACGAGGGGAATATTACTGGGCTGATTTGGTGGGTTTACGAGTCGAAACCGAATCCGGCGTCAAACTGGGTATCGTCGATCACTTGCTGGAAACCGGTGCAAACGATGTGCTAGTGGTTCGCGACGGCGATGCAGAGAGATTGATTCCTTTTTTGCAACAGCATACGGTTTTGCATATCGATTTGGATGCGGGCCTGATGATTGTCGATTGGGATCCGGATTTCTGACTCAAGATGCGTTTCGATGTCGTCAGCATTTTTCCGGACATGGTGTTGGGCGCGGCCAGTTATGGCGTTACCGGAAAGGCGATAGAAAAAAATCTGGTTGGCTTGTCGACTTGGAATCCGCGCGATTATACGCATGACAGGCATCGTACCGTGGATGACAGGCCGTATGGCGGCGGTCCCGGCATGGTGATGAAATATCAGCCTTTGATGGATGCCGTTGATGCGGCTAAGCGGCAAAGCCCGGCCGGCAATAGGCGGGTAGTGTATTTGAGTCCGCAAGGGAGATCGATTTCCCAGCAATTATTGCAGGATGCCAGTCAATTGGATCAATTGATTTTGGTCGCCGGTCGCTATGAAGGTATAGATGAGCGCTTTATCCGGCAGGCTTGCGATGAAGAATGGTCTTTGGGCGATTATGTGATCAGCGGTGGCGAACTGGCGGCGCTGATTGTCATCGATGCGGTGATGCGCTTGATTCCCGGTGTGCTGGGGGATGAAGATTCCGCTAAGCAGGACTCCCATTACGCGGGATTGTTGGATTGTCCGCACTATACGCGTCCGGAGCGGAGTGACTTGGGTGATGTGCCATTAGTGTTGTTGGGTGGGCATCACGCGGAGATCACGCGTTGGCGTATGAAGCAGTCGTTGGGTCGGACATGGTTGAGGCGTCCGGATTTGTTGGAAAAAATACAGTTAACCGCAGAGCAAGCCGCTTTGCTGGATGAATTTAAATCTGAAGTTGATACATTAGGGTGTGGTAATGAGTAATATTATTGAACAATTGGAAGCTGCACAGCTGAAAAAGGATGTGCCTGAATTTGGACCCGGCGACACTGTGGTAGTGCAAGTGCGCGTCGTGGAAGGCACCCGCGAACGCTTGCAGGCTTTCGAAGGCGTGGTCATCGCCAAACGTAATCGTGGACTGAATTCAGCGTTTACCGTTAGAAAAATCTCTCATGGCGTCGGCGTTGAGCGTGTGTTCCAAACTCACAGCCCTGCGGTTGGCAGCATCGAAGTCAAACGCCGCGGTGACGTGCGCCGTGCCAAATTGTATTACTTACGTGATTTGACAGGTAAAGCGGCGCGTATCAAGGAAAAACTTTCTTGATAGGAGCTCTCGGCGAGATCGCATCGAATTACGGAATCGATGCAAAGAAGGCGGCTTTCGGGCTGCCTTTTTTTTGCGCGGCGTTTCGGCATTGTCGATGGCAATAACACTGCATTGGCACTCCAGCGTGAGCGGGGCTGCCATCAGCCGAAATACCACCTTGCTAGGGCAGGGATATTGCCTGACTACGGTGGGCGATGTGATCGTCGATTGCCAATGGCTACTTACGGAAGATATAGGCTTACAGGCTGGCGCGGATGTGACCGAAAAAATTCGGGCAGCCTTGTTGCATTCCGATGGAATGACAGTCGAGTTCGATTTGTTGCGGCAGGGGACGGATTATAGCCGCGCCGTATGGAAGGCGCTGACTGAAATTCCACTTGGACAAGTATCGACCTATTCCGAAGTGGCAAAAAAATTGAACTCCGGAGCGAGAGCCGTTGCGAGGGCCTGTAGAAACAATCCCTATCCTGGCATCATTCCGTGCCATAGGGTCGTGGCTAAGGCAGGGATAGGAGGATTCATGGGGCAAAGCCAGGGATCGTTGGTGGAATTAAAACGCCGGTTATTGGTCTACGAGCGAAAGATTGCATTGAGCGGAAAATGAGCGGGTCGGCAAAATCGATAGAGACTTTTTTAAATGCGCTATGGTTGGAGGACGGTCTTAGTGATAACACTGTGTCGGCTTACGGCAGTGACTTGAATTTGTTCGATCATTGGCTGAAGGACGTCACATTGTCTGAAGCCGAGGCAAAAGATATTTCCGGGTTTTTATTGCACAGGCAGACGCAAGGCCATAGCAATCGTTCTTCCGCAAGAATGCTGTCGAGTTTAAGGCGCTTCTATGCTTATCTGTTGCGGGAGAATAAAATTAGTGTCGATCCAACTCTGTTGATCGACGCGCCGCACATAGGTCGTCATTTGCCCGACTCCTTGTCGGAAGCCGATGTCGAGCAATTGTTGTTGGCGCCCGAAACCGTGCATGCCTTGGGCTTTAGGGATAGAACCATGTTGGAATTGCTTTACGCCACCGGCTTGCGCGTATCCGAATTGGTGGAGATGACCTTTCAACAAGTCAACTTCCGGCAAGGTTGTATTAGAATTACCGGCAAAGGCGATAAAGAGCGACTGGTACCGGTCGGTGAAGAAGCCATGGATTGGTTGGAAAAGTTCTTAGCCGGTCCCAGACTGGAGATACTCGGCGACAGAAAAAGCGATTTCTTATTCGTCACCGCGCGCGGCAGTTCTATGACAAGGCAGGCCTTTTGGCACATCATCAAACGCTACGCAAAACAGGCGGGTATCGTTAAGTCTTTATCGCCGCATACCTTGCGCCACGCATTCGCGACCCATTTGCTGAATCATGGCGCGGATTTACGCGTCGTGCAGCTGTTGTTGGGGCATGCGGATTTATCGACGACCCAGATTTACACCCATATCGCCCAACATCGGCTGAAAACCCTACATTCCAAATTTCATCCCAGAGGATAAGCTATGCCAGATCTCATTCACCCTTCCGCTTTTATCGCACCCGATGTCAATCTGGGTGAGAACGTGAGCGTCGGACCGTTTGCGGTGATTGAAAGTGGTGCCATTCTGGGCGACCATTGTCATGTCGGCGCTCATGCGGTCGTGCACGCCCGCGTCAGGATGGGGGGCGGGAATGTATTGCATCCGCATGCCGTGTTGGGCGGATTGCCGCAAGATCTCGGCTTTGACCCCGAAACCGAGTCCTGGCTGGAAATCGGCGATCGAAACGTGTTTCGCGAAGGCTTCACGGCGCACAGGGCGACCAAGACCGGGGAAGCAACCAAGATAGGTTCGGACTGTTATTTCATGAACAACAGTCATGTCGCTCACGATTGTGCGGTGGGCGACAAGACCATTTTTGCCAATAACGTAGCCATAGGCGGGCATGTCGAAGTCGGCAATAACGTTTTCATGGGAGGCGCGGTTGTCGTGCACCAGTTTTGTCGTATCGGTTCCTATGCCATCGTGCAGGGGACGACGGGTATCAACATGGATGTGATTCCCTTCATGTTGATAGGTGGTCGACCAGCCAAGCATTATCGACTCAACACGGTGGGATTAAGACGGGCAGGTATCATAGGCGAGAATTACAAGGTGCTGTCCAGTGCCTTTAGGTTATTGAAAAATAAAAAGTCTCTGGATGAATTGCAATTAACCGAAGAGCTGCAATACTTGAAGGGCTGGCTGGCCAGAGACTCGAAGCGCGGATTGCACGGGTTTATCGACGTTTCCAGTTGAATGCCGGTTTTGAATTTTCCGTAAGACTCGGCGGTTGATTGTCGGGTTAGTGCATGTAGAGTCAGAATGAATATTTTAGTAATTGATAATGCCGATCAACTGGTAGCGCTGTTGACCGAGTCGAATGTCGATGTGGTTTATGGCGTCGATGAAATTCAGGCGCTGAATGTCGTGGAACGGCAACGTCCCGATCTCATCTTGCTCGATTATGCGGTGTTAGGCGAACAAACGCCGGAATATATACGCTTGCTACTCGAAGCAAATGAGGGCGCCAAGCTGGTCGTCGTCGGAGAAAATCTCGATGAAGACGACATTTTTCTCTGCTTATTGATGGGAGCCGCTGGCTATCAGGACAAGTGCCAATTGCCGGCTTACCTAGACAAATTGCTGCAGGTTGTGGCAAAAGGCGAGGTATGGGTCAGCCGTAAAATGGTGGCCCGCGTGCTGGATGCGTTAAGGCAGCTCAATGCCGACGTACTGACTGCTTAAAAATGCACGGCAGCCTCGAAATAAAAGCTTTGGCCCGGTATAGGCAGGTTTTGAGGGTAGCTAGTCGTTGCCGCTTCCCTGCCGGTGCTGTCGAATAGATTGCGCACCGACGCGGTCAGATCCAGATAGCCCAGCAGGCGTTTGGCGTTTAACGTGAGGTCTATCGTTTCGTAATCCTTCAACATCCTGGTGTCGTTGGGGGCGCTGAGTCTGTGGCCTATCCAGTTGATCTGGGCTTGAATCTGCCATCTCGGCATGAAGTTCCAGGCCAAGGCATTATAAACGTGATGTTCGGGGACGTTGGCAACGCGGACATGAGTGATTTCGTTGCGCGCGAACTGCCAGGCGTAATTGCCGCGGACGCTCCAGTCTTGATGAAATTTCCAATCCCATTCGAATTCGCTGCCGTAGCCATCTTGGCCGTCAGTATTGGCTTCGGTCAGACTGGTCGTGCTGGAGACGAATTCGCCGGCTATCAAGTCGTGTATTTCATAATGGTAAAGGTTCAATGCCGTTCTAAGATTGCGGGTAGGGCGGTAATCGAATGCCAGTTCGGTGGTGGCTATGGTTTCGGGGCTTAATGAAGGATTGCCTATAAATTGCGTACTGTTTTGTTGATATTGCTGTAGAAAGCTAGGCGCGCGATAGGCTTGGCCGTACAAAATCTTGCCGGTCAGTTCGGATGTGATATCCCAAACCAAAGCCGCACGAGGGTTCAACGTGCCGCCAAAGTCGGAATAGTGATCGTAACGTAAGCCTGTGGTCAAATGCCAGTCTGGTGCCAACTGCCACTCGTCCTGCGCCGCTATCGACCAGATGTCTCTATGGTGGTCGGTCAGGCTGGCGTAAGAGCTGCCGGTCACATCTTGCATACCGCCCGCCACGCGAGTGGCAATCTGTGCCGCGTCAAGCACTCCGGGTCCGTAGTTCCTGATTTCGTTGGTATTCAATTCCTCATAGCGGAAGCCCGAGATTATCCTGATAACATGGTCCGAAAGCCCCTTGTAGATGCTGGTAAATTCGAAACTGGGTGTCGTATTTTTTCTGTTTGAGAGATAACGCATGCCGTCCGGAAACGCCACCAATCCGAGCGGTGTCCTGAAATTGGCATTGCCGTTAGCATCTATCGGCAGCACGGTGCCGGGGGGGACGTTGTAAACATCGGCAAGCGCATCCGTATGTAAAAAGCTGGCATGGACCTGAAGTTCCCAATTGTCCCAAATATCCTCGGTGGAATAGCGGATGTCGGCCAAATAGTTGCTGCCGTTCAGATTGCCGCGGGTGTCCAATGCGCCGGCGGCACCGGCGCGGAAGCCGGCATCGCTTTCGTTGAAGGCCCAGAAATTCAAATCCCAATATTGGCGTTGCAAATTCAGATGGCCGTTCCAGCGTTCATTCTGCGTCTGCATCGGGGCCGGCGCCTCGGAAAACCGCGTTCCAGATAGAACATCGGCTTGAATGATCCTGTCCGGGTCGACGCCATTATGGCTATATTGCAAGCTGGTGGCGACATCCCAACCTTGCCATTGTCCTCCGTATTGTCCCCAAGTGCTTTTGGTATCCGCATTGCCGCCTCTGGCGCCAAGCGTGGTCCCGTCCAAATCGTCCGCCTTTTTGGTGACGATGTTGATGACGCCGGCAAAGGCATCGGCACCGTAAAGTGCAGACCCCGGCCCCCGGATGACTTCGACGCGCTGAATCGCCTCTACCGGTATGATCATGCCGGCCAGGTGAGTGCCTTGTTGCGGGGTCGAAAAGCGGGTGCCATTCATCAGCAGCAGAACCTCGGAGTTGGTGTCGTTGCGGATGCCGCGCATGCTGTAGTTATAGTCGTTGGTAACCGGTTGTATCGTCGTATGTACACCGGGTACGGTTTCCAATATCTCATGCAATTCCGTTGCTCCCATCGCGGCGATTTGTTCGGCCGTGATGATCGTAGTGACGGCCGCCGATTGCGAGAGCGTTTTTGCGGTACCGGAAGCAATGCTGACGGGGATGTTCGCCAGTTCGGCCGGCGATAAGGCCAATAAATCGTCCATGCTTTGTTCGGGGTGAGCATGGAGGCTGAAGCTGCATAAGAATAATGAATAGGCCAGCTGATTTATCAGAGGAACTCGCATAATGCCTCTCAAAGTTCTCGCAGTGGTATGGGCTGGGCGATGCCGTAGCCTTGAGCATAATTAACGCCCAGGTTTTTTAGCAAATCGAAGATGTTCTTGTTTTCGACAAATTCGGCGATGGTTTTTTTATTCATCACATGACCTACTTCATTGATGGCTTTTACCATGGTCCAATCGATTTTGTCTTCCAGGATGTCTTTGACGAATAAACCATCGATTTTTAGAAAGTCTACGGGTAAGTTCTTCAGATAGGCAAAAGAAGAAAGGCCGCTGCCGAAGTCATCCAATGAAAACAAGCAGCCTTTTCGATGCAACGTATCGATGAAATGCTTGGCGTACGACAGATTGCTAATCGCGGCCGTTTCGGTGATTTCGAAGCAAATTTTGTAAGTGGGTATCTGCCAATGATTGAATTGTTCGGCGATAAAATTCAGCATGGTTTCGTCGGAGAGCGATAAACCGGAGAGATTGACGGAGCATAATTCCAGGCGATCGATAAATCCGGGGGTGGTTCTCAAAAACTCAAATAGATTGCTGATGACCCATCTATCCAACGCAGGCGCCAGATTGTAACGTTCGGCGGCGGGTAAAAATGCACCCGGAGGGATGATGTTGCCTTGTGTGTCTCGATAGCGCAGCAAGGTCTCGAAGTGTAAACCTTCCGGATGTTCGCCAGTGGGAACGATCAACTGCCCGTATAATTGGAAGCGACTTTCCTCTATGCCGATGCGGATTTTTTCCACCCACTGCATCTCGCCCTGGCGTTCGGCCAATTCATCATCGGTCGAGCTGAAGACGTGGACGCGGTTCCGACCTTTTTCTTTGGCGGCATAGCAGGCGGCATCGGCTTCCTTCAATACATCGACGGCATTGCCGCTGGTATCAGTGATTGGGGCTATGCCTATGCTGACGCTGACGCTGAAACTGCGGTTTTCCCAGCCGAATTGAAAGTCGGCGATGGCATTTCGAAGTTTGTCGCCGGCAATCATGGCTTGTTCCTGGGTGCAATGCGCCATCAAGATGCCGAATTCATCGCCCCCCAAGCGGGCCAGTATGTCGGTTTTACGGATGTGTTGCCTTAAAAGATCGCCGAGTTGCCTCAGCAATTCGTCACCGGCCAAATGGCCGCAGGTATCGTTTACGACCTTAAATTGATCCAGATCCAGATAGCACATGATGTGTGACGAATAAGAATCGGTCTGAGCCTGGGACACCAGATTTTGCAGGTAAATGTCGAACTGGCGGCGATTGGTGAGGCCTGTCAGTTCGTCGTGGCTGGCTTGATAGGCAATTTTGTCGGCCAATGTGCGGGTTTCGGTGATGTCCTCACCCACCAGTAGGATGTGTTTGTTTTGATAGTCTGTACAGACCAGCCGGGCGGTTTCTCTAAGCCAGATAATATTACCATTGTGACAAATCAGGCGTATTTCCTGCTTATGAACCTGGTGTGGATAATCGACACAAAGCCTTAGAAATTCCCGGCTGCCGGGGATGTCCTCGGGATGAATGTAGATAAATATCGATGTGCCTTGCAATTCTTCCACTGTCAGGCCGATTTGTTTGGCGCCGAATTGGTTTACCGACTGGATCTGCCCGCGTACGTTCAGGTCGAAAACCATGGTCGGGTTGTTATCGTAAAGGGCTTGATAGTTGTTTTTAAGGTCTAACAGGGTCTTGTTCTTGCTTTCGACCGTATCCAGCATGTTATTGAAGGCCTCTACCAGAACGCCGATTTCATCGTCGCTGTATTTAGTAGCGCGTAGCGAATAGTCATGGTTTTCGCCGATTTTTTTAGCGGTTTTTGCAAGATTAGTGATGGGTTTTGCGACGCGCTTCAGCAACGGCGCGGTCAGAAAAAATGCCGTACCTAAGGCTACGAACAATACGCCGAGCACCAAGCCTACAAACTGAAATTGACGCAGCAAGGCCGTGCTTAAATCGGAAATGATCAATACGCTGCCTACCGTGTCCTGATCCGACGTCATGGCCTGAAAAACATGCAAGGTCAAATTGTCCATCCGGGTAATCTGATCGCTTGCAAATGGAGGGCAATGGGCGTCGTTCTCATTCAGGCTGGCAAACAAATGCCCGTGTTTGCCATAGATGCAGGCGTTTAACAAATCCGGTCGACTGGCCAGAGAGTTGAGGTTTTCCTGGGCCAGAGCGTTGTCGTCGAACATGACGGCGGCGACGCTTCGGTTGGCAATCAATTGGGCGGCCGCCGAAAAGTCATCCAGCGCCTTGCTTCTGACTTCGGCGATATTAGCGGCGATCAGGATGACGAAAGCCACCAGCATGGCGAAAAAACTCGATGCCAATGCAATTAGGAAGAGTTTGGATTTGATCGAAAAACGCGAGAATGAACTATTCATGTTCACCCTCTTCGACTAAGGTCGAGACCTCGATCAGCTTGGCACTGATGCCCAGGCCGGCTTTTTTTACTGCATGAAGATTGATATGTAATTTGACCTTTTCATCTTCCAGTACAAAACCTATCATGCCGCCGGAATTTGCAAATAAAGGCTGGCTACTCACCGAAAGGCTGCCTACGACCAGCGTTTTTGCAAGCGTCCGTGGATTCAAATGCGGCACACTGTCGTCGAAATAAACGATGTGACAATCGCTCATTTGGTTGGTCGCCACGTTTCGTATGATGTGGATGGGTTTGCCCTGGGCGGTTTTGGTTTCCAGGCTATCCAGCAAATTCTTGAAGGGATCATTGCCGACGATGCATATATCGAAGGTAGGGGTGTTTTTATCCGGCCAGGAAATAAATTTGGTGAAGTTATAAAGATAAGCGGCCTTGATCTTAAACTCGAGTTCTTCGTTTCCTTGGGCCAAACCAACGCAGATAAAGAAGAGCAATGCGATTTTGGCAATAGCTTCTGTCAGGCTTGAAAACACCCGGTTGCGCTGAAAAAAAACCAAAATTGTGCCCTATCGAATCTCAAATATTCCGAAAGAATAGTAGAAGAACCAATTCAAAGCCAGCTCATAGGAAAAAGTGCTGCAGCGCTTTAATCATGTAGCCGTGATCTAACACGCCGGCGCTTTCGCGCGCGCTGTGCATGGCCCACATCGGGTTGCCGACATCCACCGTCGCTACGCCCAATTTAGCCGAGGCGATAGGCCCTATCGTGCTGCCGCAAGGCAGGTCTCCGCGGTGAGCGTATTTTTGGAAGGGCACTTCGGCTTGACGGCAGAGATCGATAAAGATGGCCTCCGAAAGGCAATTGGATGCGTATCTATGGTTGGCGTTGATTTTGACGACCGGTCCCTGGTTGACGATGATCTTGTGTCCAGGTTCATAAGCATTCGGGAAATTCGGTTGGTAGGCATGCGCCATGTCCGCGCTGATCATCAAGCTGTTGGCCAACGCCCGTTGGTAATCCTGTTTGTCAAGGCCCATGGCAAGCGAGATGCGTTCCAGCGCATCGGGTAAAAAACTGCCCGCAGCGCCTTTGCAGCTCTCGCTACCGATTTCCTCGTGATCGAAAAAGGCGCAGACCAGCGTGTTGCCGCCGGCGAGGACAGCCGGCTCCAAGAGCGCGGCCAGTCCGGCATGGCATGATGCCAGATTGTCCAATTGGCCGTCGGCATAAAAAACCTTGTCGTCACCCCAAAACGTGCCTTTGTGAGTATCGTAGACATTCAGTTCCCAGCTTAATATTTGCTCGGGGGCAAGGCCCGAGGCTTGATGCAATAAAGCCGTAAAACGATCGGAAGCCAGCTGTTGCTCGGTGGCGGTCGCAAACAGTAAGGCCAGTTCCGTTTGCTTGTTGAATTTCAGTCCGTCTTCGTTGACCGCCCGGTTCATATGGATGGCCAGATTGGGCAGGCGGAGCAGCGGTTGGTCGAAACGCAGCAATTGGCTGGCGACGTTGCCTTCATTGGTTCTATAGGCGATGCGGCCGGCCAGGCTCAAATCGCGATCGCTGAACGAGGCCAATATCGGTCCTCCATAGACTTCCACGGCCAGTCTCAGCAACTGGTCGCTGTTTAATACGGGATGGGGTTTGATGCGCAAGCCCGGAGAGTCGGTGTGGGCGCCAAGAATTTTGAATCCGCTTTGTGCCAAATCTTTGGTGCCGGCTACAAAAACGATCATCGAGGAATCGTCCCTGATCACGTAATAGCGGCCGCCGGCCTCGATCGACCAGCTTTCCTTTTCATTCAGGCGTCTGAAAGCCAATTTCTGCAACTTGTTTTCCAGGCTGGCAACGGCATGCCAAGGGCTGGGGCTGGCGTCGATAAAATCCAATAAGTCTCGAACCTGTTGTTGTGCATTCATGATTTGTGTTTGTATTGGGGAATATCCGATCGATGCGGCTGCTTAATTTTCTTTCAGATCTAAGGCTACCGAATTGATGCAATAGCGCAGCCCGGTAGGTTCCGGGCCATCTGGAAACACATGTCCCAAATGTGCACCGCATCGGCTGCAGGTGACTTCTATCCTGCGCATGCCGTGGCTGAGATCCTCGTGTTCGCTCAGGTTTTTGGCGTCGATAGCGTCCCAAAAGCTTGGCCAGCCGCAACCCGAGTGGAATTTTTGTTCGGATGCAAACAAAGCCTGATCGCAGCAGACGCAGTGATAAACACCCGGCGTGCTGCAATCGGTGTATATGCCGGTAAAAGGCGGCTCCGTGCCTTTTTCCCTACAGACGTAAAATTGTTCCGGCGTTAGTGTTTCCCGCCAGTTTTGCTCGGTGTGTCGTTGGTCAGCCATGCTTGCTTTCCTTGATGAGGTTGTGTGCTTGCTATTGTACGCGCTGCGACTTTTTCTGCATAACCAGCTATTATCAAAGGACTGGAATATTTTAGTTGTAAATATTAAAGAATTCTAATATTCTAGGTTTTCGGGTTTTTGGAGTCCATAACATAACAAAATGCGTTAAAGACGCGACTTCGAATTCGGTCTTTTCAAACATCAATAAAGAGGTAATGGTCATGGCTAGAATTGTTGTATTGGGGGCGGGCATAGGCGGCGTGCCGATGGCTTACGAAATGAAAGAAATCGTTGGCAAAGAACATGAAGTGGTGGTGATTTCCGATACACCCACTTTTCATTTCGTCCCTTCCAACCCCTGGATACCGCCCAAATGGCGCAAGCCCGACGATTTGAAAATCGAACTGGCGCCCGTGATGGCGAAAAAAGGCATCAATTTCATTCAAAAAGCCGCCGTTAAAGTCGATCCAGCCAATAACAAAGTCGATTTGGCAGACGGTACATCGGTTGATTACGATTTTCTGGTCATAGCTACGGGGCCTCGTCTGGCGTTCGATGAAGTACCCGGCTTGGGGCCTCACGGCGGTCACACCAGCTCGGTTTGTCATGTCGATCACGCCGCATTGGCGTGTGGCGATTGGGATAACTTCATGGCCGACCCAGGACCTATCGTTATTGGTGCCGTGCAAGGCGCTTCCTGTTTCGGTCCGGCTTATGAATATTTGATGATACTGGAAACCGAATTGCGTAAACGCAAGATACGCGACAAGGTGCAGATGACCTTCGTCACATCCGAACCTTATATCGGTCATTTGGGCTTGGGCGGCGTCGGCGACACCAAAGGCATGCTGGAAAGCGCTTTGCGCGATAAAACCATCAAATGGATTACCAACGCCAAGGTCGATCGCATCGAAGCCGGCATGATGTATGTGACCGAAGTCGACGACGACGGCAATGAAAAGAAAAAACACGAAGTACCGTTCAAGCATTCCATGATGTTGCCGGCTTTCACCGGTGTCGATGCAGTGCGCAATTGTGGAGCGGAAGGTTTGACCAATCCGCGCGGTTTCGTGATCGTCGATCAGCATCAACGCAACCCGACCTATAAAAATATTTATTCGGTCGGTGTCTGCGTTGCGTTGCCTCCGGTCGAAAAAACCCCTGTTCCGGTGGGTACGCCGAAAACCGGTTATATGATCGAATCCATGGTGACTGCCACGGCGCACAATATTGCCGACCAACTGGCTGGCAAAGAGCCGTCAGATGTGCCTAGTCTGAGTGCATTGTGTTTGGCGGATTTGGGCGATAGTGGCGTGGCGTTTCTGGCCGTGCCGCAGATTCCGCCGCGCAACACCACTTGGTCCAGCAAGGGGGCTTGGGTGCATCTGGCTAAAATCGCGTTCGAAAAATACTTCATGCGCAAAGTCAGAAAAGGCATCAGCGAGCCTTTCTATGAGCGCATGATGTTGAAGTTCATGGGTGTCGTGCGCTTGAAATAGGAGGGTTTATGTCTATCGATCGCATGGTGATGGCGTTTGCCGGTTCGTTCATCCTGATCAGTCTGGCCTTGGCGCATTGGCATTCGCCCAATTGGTTATGGTTCACCGCCTTCGTTGGGGCCAATTTGCTTCAAGCTTCGTTTTCAGGATTTTGTCCTTTGGCGATTGTCTTGAAAAAATTGGGCGTCAAATCCGGTTGCGCGTTTTAAAAAAATCGATATGCCGACTGAACTACTGGGTTAATCCAGTGTCTATGAGATTGGAGATAGTAGGAAGTCCGGCGGTGCAAAGAGGTAACTCTATGGGCTGCCGGATTTTTTTATTCCAATCCCAGGTTAAATGGCTTCGAACCGAAAACGCAAGCCATCCCAACACAAACATTCAGCCCTGTCTTTTTTCCAGTCCGCCAATACGATGCGTTGCGCCTCATGACCGGCCAGCGTCAAGTCGTGTATGGCTGGTCTGTGGGTGTGGCCGTGAATCAGCGTGTCGCAGCAATAACGCTGCATCGTTTCGATAACGGTGTGCTGATTGACGTCCATGATGTCTCGAGTTTTCTTGCGCTTATGCCAAAAGCTGCGCAAGCGATACCAGCGGGCCGCCAATAAACGCAACCATAGCGGTTTGGATAGCACGTTTTGCTGCCATTCGGCGCTATGCGATTTAAGTCGAAAGGCCTGATAAGGCAGATCGTCCGTGCACAACAAATCGCCGTGGGTCAGCAATATGCGCTTGCCGTCGGGCTCGATGACGGCGTATTCGTCCAGCAACATTATCCCTGTTTCGTCGGCAAAGCGTTGGCCGAGCAGGAAATCGCGATTACCTTGCAACAGGAAAACCCGAGTGCCTGAATCAGTCAAGGCTTTGAGTGCCATTTTGATGGTTTTGTTCGGTGGCGTATTGTCGTCGTCGCCTATCCATGCGTCGAACAAATCGCCGAGGATATACACGGCATTGGCGGAAAGAGCGCGGCCTTGCAAAAAATCGACAAAACGCCGGGTGATTTCGGTTTTTTCCAGCGAAAGATGCAGGTCGGAAATGAACAGGATGTCTTGTTTCAAAATGGATGTTCCGCCGTTGCCGGCGGAAGTTTTCTCTAAAGATTATTCGACGATTTCGGCTTTTTCGATGACGATGTCGGTTTTAGGCACATCTTGATGCATGCCGCGGTTGCCTGTCGCTTGTTTGGCCATGTCGTCGACGACTTCCATGCCTTCGACGACCTCGCCGAATACCGCATAGCCCCAGCCGCTGGGCGTTGGGCTGGTGTGATCCAGGAAGCCGTTGTCTTTATAGTTGATGAAGAACTGTGCGGTGGCCGAATCTGGATCGTTGGTGCGAGCCATTGCCAGCGTGCCGCGTTTGTTTTTCAGGCCGTTGTCGGCTTCGTTCTTGATGGGGGCTTTGGTCGTTTTTTGATTGAAGCCGGTGTCGAAGCCGCCGCCTTGGGCCATGAAGCCTGGAATAACGCGATGAAAAATCGTACCGTCGTAAAAGCCGCTTTTGACGTATTCGGCAAAATTGGCCGCTGAAATAGGGGCTTTGGCATGATCCAACTGGATCACGATAGTGCCCAGTGAAGTGGTCATTTTGACTTTGGCTGGGGTGTCTGACATAGATTTTTCCGTTGCAAATGAAAGAGTTGAATATAAAAACAGCATCAAGTAGACAAGGGTGTTGCGCATATAAGCTCCTGAAAATCGCTGCAAGCCGCGAATTCTAGGCGTTTTTAGCTTGAAAGAGAAGCCGAAATCTTGATAGATTGCTCAGTCTTTTGCTTTATTTTGCCGTTCCCCATGTTGAAAATTTACAACACCCTGACTCGAAGCAAGCAAGAATTCGTTCCCAGACAGCCCGGTAAAGTGGGTATGTATGTCTGTGGCATGACGGTTTACGACTACTGCCACATCGGCCATGCTCGGGTGATGGTGGTGTTCGATACCGTGGCTCGCTATTTGCGCCATTCCGGTTACCAACTGACCTATGTGCGCAACGTCACCGATATCGACGACAAGATCATTCAGCGCGCCAATGAAAACGGTGAAGAATTCAACGCATTGACCGAGCGCTTCATAGCGGCGATGCACGAAGACGAAGCCGCGCTTTCCGTGTTGTCGCCGGACATCGAGCCCAGGGCTACCCGCTCGATCAGGGCTATCGTCAACATGATACAAAAATTGATAGAGCGAGAATACGCCTACATTGGCAGTAACGGCGACGTGTTTTACAGCGTAAGCCGTTTCGAAAATTACGGCCAGCTGTCCGGCAAGAACATCGACGACTTGAACGCAGGCGAAAGGGTCGATGTCGACAACGCCAAACGCAACCCGCTGGATTTCGTGTTATGGAAAATGGCCAAGCCCGGAGAGCCCTATTGGGATTCGCCGTGGGGCCAAGGCCGTCCAGGCTGGCATATAGAATGCTCGGCGATGTCGACCTGCTGCCTCGGCAACCATTTCGACATCCACGGCGGCGGCATGGATTTGCAGTTTCCACATCACGAAAACGAAATCGCCCAATCCGAAGGCGCCACAGGCGAGCCCTTCGTCAATTACTGGATGCACAACGGTTTCGTGCGGGTCAATGAAGAAAAAATGTCCAAATCCCTAGGCAACTTCTTTACCGTGCGCGAGGTCTTGAAGCAGTATAGGCCGGAAGTGATACGTTTCTTTATCTTGTCCAGCCATTATCGCAGCCCGTTGAATTATTCCGACGAGCATCTGGACGAAGCCGGTGTGGCGCTGACCCGCTTGTACACGGCGCTCAGAGGTGTCGAAATCGTCGGTGCCGACATCGATACCGATTTCAAGCAGCGCTTCGAGCAGGCGATGGACGATGATTTCAATACGCCGGTGGCGCTGGCGGTGCTGTTCGAGATGGCAACAGAATTAAATCGAGCAAAAACTCAATGTGATTCAAAAAGATCTTATGAGTTGGGATGGTCACTGAAAAAACTTGGGGGGCTTTTGGGGCTGCTTCAAGATAATCCAGAAGATTATTTGAAGGGACGGGTGGCTCAGCAAGGAAACATTCAAATTACTGGCGGAACACCTACTCTGATTACCAACTTAGAAACGGTTATTGATGAAAAAATTCAACTCAGACTAGAGGCAAAGAAAAACAAAGATTGGACAACGGCGGACAAGATTCGTGATGAATTGAAACAACTCGGCATCGTTTTGGAAGATAGGCCAGACGGCACAACTGATTGGCGCCGCGAGAATTAATGACTGAATATGAGTGAAATCAAAGATAAATCCGTACAAACCTTTCTGGACGAATTGGCCGGCAAACAAGCTACGCCGGGCGGCGGTAGTGCGGCGGCCTTGATGGGCGCACAGGGAGCGGCTCTGGTCGGCATGGTCTGTAACCTGACGATAGGCAAGGCCAAATATGCCGAGGTCGAGGCCGATATGAAAGCCTTGCTGGCCGAAGCCGAAGTCTTGCGGGAGCGCTTGACCGGCATGATCAAGGCCGATGTCGACGTATTCGACAGGTTGATGGCCTGCTATGGTCTGCCGAAATCCGGCGATGAAGAAAAAGCCCATCGTAGCGCCCAAATCCAGCGGGTATTGCGCGACGCAACCGAAGTGCCGTTGCAATGCGCCGAGGCTTGCGCCAAAGTCATCGCCTTAAGCCGGATTGCGGCGGAAAAAGGCAGCTTGGGCGTGATCAGCGACGCCGGCGTCGCGGTGATGGCGGCCTATGCCGGCCTGAAAAGCGCGGCCTTGAACGTTTACATCAATGCCGCCAGCTTGAAGGATCGCGACTTTGCGGACCTAAAATTAGCCGAGCTCCAGGCCATTATAGGGAGCGCGGACTGCGAAGCCGAAGCGGTTTATCGACTCGTCAACGATAAATTGTAATAGAAGCGCACAGGGTCGGATTTTGCGGCAGGCTGTTGCTGCCCGTGAAAACAACAAGCTCGAACTTACAATTCATTTGGAATATCGCGACTGATAACTGAGCCTAAAAAAATCAGTCGAAGCATGAACGGATTCCGCTCACCCTGACTGGGCTCAGGGCGAACGGAAATGGAATACTCAACTGATTTTTTAGGTTGAACCGTCTTCCCGGGAAATTAACAAGTCTTCGAGGAAAAATGCGGACAATTCGGTGCGCCCATTCAAGCCGGATTTTCTATAAATCGCGCGCGCTTGGTCTCGGATTGTTCTTTCGCTGGTTTGTCTCAGTTCGGCGATCTCGGAAAGGCTAAGTCCTTTTAAAATCAATATACCCACTTCAGCCTCGGCACGCGTCAGTTGCCAACTGTCGAATTGTTTGTATATCTGTTTCGCCAAGCCGGAAACCAGTTCACGGTTGGCTTCGCGCCACTGCAGGGCATTCTGACTCGCAACGGCAAGGTCGTTTTTAAGCGAGGAAATTTTCGATTGCATTGACAGGAAGTAGAGACGACTGAAATAAACAATCCCCGCCAGGGAAAGCGACAATATTAGGAGTTCAAGAATCAAATGTTGCCAGTGAACCCCATCGCTATGATCGCTTGCGATATCGAGCAAAATCAACATGAACATAAGGATGCTCAATACGGTTGTCCAGCGATTGAAACGTTGATTTCCGGTGATTGATTCCTCGCCAGTAAAGGTCATATACCCTCTTATCCGTCGGATGACGGATGTAAAAACCAAACAAATTAGCCCATGATCCACGCGGAATTTCATTCGTGAGGCTTGGATTATGGCAAATGATAAACCAACCGTGAAAATCAGGGTCTGCCGTATGCATGGGTCATTGGAAATTAGCCGTAGCATTTATAACGGCGTATTTTCCCGAGGATGTCGGGGTTTATCGTTCAGGAGCAGCCTGATTCTCTCATGCAATACCTATAAAACCTTATTTTTAATGTCTCATTCATATGACTTTCATCTTTGCGTAATAAGATCAATGTCTCAACTTGGAGGAAAAAATGATTCGCGGAACAATTTTTTTATCAAGGCCGGCTGTCCTGGCCGTTGTCTTATTGGCTACCCTAAAACCGGTTGAAGCGGCCACCGTTCAAATCGGCCCAACGGGTAAGACTTTTGCATCGAGCGCGGTGCAGTGCGCGGTAAACGCTAGTGGTGAACAAGCTCCCATGGTCGAAGCCGGACTATTCAATGCAAAACAGTATGCGACGGCTACCGTTTCCTTGAATGGACAGCAGCAAGCACAGGTGACCGCGGACAATCCTGCCACTAAGGTTTGGCTAGTTGATGGTAACAATAGCGTGGTTGTGCGATTGAATAAGAAAACTGCCGATCAGTATGTATTTAGTGTTCAGCCAGGAATGTGTGCGCTTCCCGATACCTCGGGCAATACGTTTAGCGCGGATGGAACCTTGGAATATGCTGCCAGCGGTAAATCCTACGCCACGGTTACGCCGGGCTGCGCCTTGAACCCGGCTACAAGGCAAGCCCAGCCGTACGTCAACGTATTCGCTAACGGTAAATACTTGCTGAATGTCTCGATCAATGGTAATCCCTTGACTCAGCTCAATGGAACGACGCGCGTAAAAACTCCCGTATTTTTGAACGCTGGGCAAAACGTCATTTCTCTAGCGAATGGATATGTGTCTATTGACTATTTCGTTCGCGATGGCGGTGACGGAAACTGTACGTTGCCTTGAGCAGATATGCCATGAAAAAGCCTTTAAGGTACTTTTGACCCATATTATCTGGTTCCATTGGAACTCATATAACGATTGTTACAACGTATTCGTGATACACCATTAATAATAGGAGTGACTTAACATGCGGAAATTAAAATTGGTCGCAGCAACATGCGGCCTTGCTGGAATCTTGAGCTCGGGAATCGTCTCCGCGAGCACTATCTATGGCTCATTGAGTAACTTCGATGTTTTCAATGATTCCCCCAATCCCTACTACGGTTTTGAAATTGAACTGGAGGGCTTGGATAGTAGTTCAGTGGCCGGCTATAACGGCAATTATTACACCTATTCAAATTGGCATTACGGCATGGGGTCTGTGAGTTCGGCAAACGGTAATACTTTGGTCCGGTATTACAATGGCTCCAGTGCCATGACTTCACCTTATAATGGTTCGATCAGTGCTACCGATGGTCATACTTGCATTACCGTCTCTGGTTGTGAACATTTTGGCGTGGCGCTAAATGGTAACCCAACAGCAACCCGTTATTATTGGTTAGATCAAAATGGCGATAGGGCGACCCAGGTTAGTCTGATCGGAATGCCCAGCATCAATGTCATTCCTCAAGACCCTGTTGCACCAGGACAACCAGCGCCACCGCCTATTGTGCAAATGCAAATTGAAGCACCCGAGGCAGCACCCGGTGCTAAGTTTTCTGATGCGGTATGGGTCAAAATCATGAAAACCGAGCTCGACTCGGAGCATATGGCAGCGTTGGATGACCTGATGGCTGACAATCCAGACAAGATTGCAGACGCTAATGACCCAAATGCAGTCGAAGTGGAATGGAAAATATTACAGCGAAAAGTGAGTAATCCTGATGCCGTACAAGGCAAGTTTCTCAGTGAGGATCAAGCGGGAGCAAGCGCAGAACAGGTTTTAAGAACCTATCAATTTTTTGCGTTTGCGGGAGAGTACGACCCCGAGCATGAAGCAATCTGCGGGGAAGAAGCAGGCGATTGCGAGGATGTGATTGCAAACTTCCTTCAAGAAAATTCCGGTGAAATTCCGTCCTATGTCGGTCGGTTAATAGGGCAACAAATGGTGGCGGTTAATTTGAATGGCCCAATCGAGTTGCCACCCGCGCTAGTTCCAGTACCGGGCGCTATTTGGTTATTCGGCTCTGTCTTGATGGGATGGTTGGTTGTTGTTAGGCGGAAAGCTTAGTTTGTACATGCAGCCGATGGTATTCCAGGAACTGCCGTTGGCTGTTACGTGCCGAGTCATTCAAGGGGTTTCGACCCAACCTATTTGAGGAAGACCAGCAGTGTTTGCATAAACACAACGTTGCTGAATTATTATGGATGATTGGCAATGACCTAGATACTATCGGCGGCTTGGCACATATATCCGGATTTGCATCTCAGTGGATAATTTACCAAAACAAGGCCAGAGAAGAGGCCGGCGAAGCGATCAAGCCTTCTCCTATAACCGTGGTGCGCCACTGGGCTGACAATCGGCTGGAACCGCCCTTGACGCAGCATCGATTGAGCGACAACAGCTCCGAAGACGTGTTAATGGAGTTTACTTCCGACAGCATCCATAAGGCCGAAATCATAGGCCTTAATTTATTGCGTATTATTGCCGGCAAGGCGGCGTAAAGTTTCGATCCACCATAAAAAGCCGGTCTAGTGCCGGCTTTTTATAGCCGATTGTTGGGGTGTTTTATTTCTGAGTGTGACGCGGTTCTTTCTAAAGATTGATGGAGATCGCTAACTTATTGATTTTATGGCGTCCCGGAGACGATTCGAACGTCCGACCTGTCCCTTAGGAGTAAACAGCGCGCTTATTCTTTAAAATTCCTAAAAGATATTAGATTTTTGATTTTTAAAGAGAAATAATCGAAATGGTTTGGACAATGTTTCCTAACTTTTCTATCAAAAACCTAGCTTTTCCGGGCGCGATTACACCAAAATTACACAGACTGTTGGCTAAGGTTTTCCAGGCTTTGCAAGGATGTGTTTAATGGAACTTCGGGGCAAGGTAAGCCTGCTTGGTTGGCGACGCTAAACACGTATTGCCGCCAAAAAGGCCAAACATTATGAACAGCATTAAAACGAGCAAACTCATCTAGTGCTTCTTGCTCAATTGAGCCGGTCAATTCGTAGTCGACTTGAAAGACTGCTTCTATCTGATACAGCGGCGTAGGATCTGTTTCGGCGGGAACAGCTAGATTTACAACCCTAGTCCCCAAGTCGACGAAAACCCTTAAAATAGATACGGATTGTTCTGAAGTAGAAAGGTCTTTTTTTTTCGCTTTAACGCCTAATTTGGTTTGCTGGCCCAATTCGCCAGTTTCCGGTAGGGACTCAAATCGTTTCAGATTGCCTTCGTAAAGATTGATGCTTCCAAGCCTTAAATGCTTTGAAGCTTCAGCGATTAGCGATTTATCCATAACTTGCTTCTTTAAAATTTTCAGATAAATCAGGTGCACTTGAAGGAACGACATTCAAGCGTTTTGATTTGGCTGTAATGGGAACGACTTTGCTATAACTTTGTTCAGGATTAATCAAGCCGGCGCGATTTCTGAGCCACTCAGATACATCGACAGGTTGTTTCTCCATGGCCAAGCGCATCAGATTATCCATGGCTTGGCTTTGGATGACTTCGCCCCGTTCGTACTTGGAAAACGCATTGGCACCGCCCCCAAACATTTCAGCCGCCTCTTGTTGAGTGATTCCTAACTGAGTACGCAAAGAGACAATCTCTTCGCCAGTCAATAAACCATCCGCTTTACGCCAAGCATCACGAGTACGGCAATCATTGCGCTTGATCTGTTCTGGCAAGATCATTTCATCGCCGCAATGTTGGCAGACGGCATATTCCACTTTAACCGACAAAGCTTGGCCTTTATATTGAATCTCATCCATTGCGCTAAAAAAACCAAGTTCACCGGTAGCGCATATAGGGCATTGTGACGTTTTCATTGGTGTGCTCCCAAATGACCGCATTAAGATAAATGGAACGAACCCAAACCAACTTGGATTTGACCGTTCTCCAATAAACGCAGTTTCATATAAATTGAATCGGTTTGGCTTTCTCTGGGCGAAAAACTGATGATGTACACATCAAAAATGCGGGTGTTATCATCGCTTGCCCATATTTTTTGATGATGCTCCGGTCGTAATTGCGCAATGCAATTAGACACTTCATCCAGGGTGTAGCCCAAGTTGGCAATGTCCTGATTGATTTTCCTGCCGCCATAGACGATGTTTTTTTGTTTTGCAGCGGCAATTATTTTTTCTAAATCGTAATGAGGCATTCAGACATTACCGTCTTTCAGTCGTGTAACCATAATGGTTAGTTGAAAAATTTGCAAGGGATGCAATAAAAAATACATGTTGAGCGGTTTGTAGATGCCGTTGCGATCTGATTCAAGTCAATCAAAAACCCAAACCATAACTCAACACACTATGTGCCATCATGTCGAAGATAGCGCCGTCATCGACGTATTCATCTTTATACAGCTCTTCATCATGGCCGCGATCGGCATAAGATTGTTCTATAGACATGCGGATTTCTTGTTTGTAGACATCCTGCAAATACCGCGTTCTGTCTTTATTGCGTTGGATGGTGAGTAAAATCGTTTCGTCTGCCTGCTTTTCTTCGCAAACCTGCCGAATGATCAACGCCTCTTCGTCGCTAATCTGAAATTTTTCCCGAATTTCATCAATGGTGGCTTGCACCGACGTTTTTACAACTGGCGCAGGTGTCCGATTGCCGCTATTACCGTTGCGCGGTTCCTTAATCGTGCCCGGTTGATTTTCGGTGACACCTTTATACGTGACGTTGGCTTTAATCAGCTTGACCTTGCTGATTTCCTTCATCAACTCCGATTCGGAACCCTGCTTGATCAATTGTGGCTGAATAAACTCGGCAAACATGACAAATTGTTCGATTGCTTCGTCGTAGTTATAAAAACTGCTCAAAAAATTGAAAGCTTTCACCAGTTTTGCGAGTTCAAAAACATAGGCTTTGCGCTCATCCAAGCTTTCAAACCTGAATAAAAACCGCTGTCGGCACCGATTGACTTCGGTTTGGATAAGCGCATCCAGCCCCTGCTTGAGTAGGTCGACGAACTTGTCAGCATCAGCGGCGGTAAATAAATCCTGCTCGATAATCCCCTGATAACAATCAATGACTTTTTGTTGGTCCGGTTCGGTGGCTTGATACGGCGTTCCTTGACGGTACTTGTTAAATGCCTTCAGGATATTGGCGGTGTTATTGGTAAAGTCGATCACAACTACCTTACTCTTTTCCTCGTGGCAACGGTTCAGCCGCGACAGGGTTTGTACCGCGTTTTTATCCATGACAGGCTTGTCTAAAAACATACCCGCCAATAATGGCTCATTGAATCCGGTTTGAAATTTACTGGCGACCACCATGATCCGGTAATCGTCTTGCCTAAAGCGCTCTTCAATCAATTCGTTGGCATTTAATCCGTTTAGCGGTTGCTCTCTAATTTCTTCGTTGGTATCGCGGTGAGTAAAATCAGAAAAGGCGTATAACACCTTGTAATCGTATTGCCCAGGATAAGCTTGCTGCTTTTCGGCAATTTTGGCTTTCAGCAATTGGTAATACTTCAAGCCGGCGATTCGGGACGAGGCAACAAGCATGGCCTTGGCTTTGCCATCGATCAACGGCTTTATCTGTTCCTCAAACGCTCGTAACATCACCTCGGCTTTGTATTGAATCAAGCCATCGTCTTCAAACGCCACCTGTTTCAGTAACTTGCTGACAATGCCTTTGGGGTAGACTTTTTCTTCCTCGGTTTGATTGGGGATTAGAGGGCTATGCAGGTTGTATAACGTCTCATAAGAAATGATTTGTGCCGCCACATCGATGATATAGCCTTCGGCGATGGCTTCGGCTTCGCTGTAGGTGTCAAAAGCATCACCAAACAATTTGACCGTGGCAGCGGTCGGTGTGGCGGTAAAGGCAACAAATAATTGATTGGGTGAATGCACCTTCAGCACCCGACTAATTTCATCCAGGCCGTCTTCCGGCACTTCGACCAGTTCCTGCGAGTCAGTTTGAAACGGTTGCCGAATTGCCCGGGCGTTTTTGTTTTCCTGGGATCGGTGCGCTTCGTCAATTAAAAACGCCACGCGGACATTTTTTAATCCGGCATCGCTTTTAAGCGTCTCAAAAATCCGCTGAAATTTTTGAATGGTACTGACGATGATCGGCTTGCGTTGCTGTATCAGGCTTTTTAACTCATCCGAGCTATCGGCATAATCCATCTGCTCGGTCAAATGGCTAAAGCAATCCAAATCATCCCGAATGTTTTTATCGAGGCTGGTGCGATCAGTGAGCACAAACACCATATCAACCAATTTGATAGGACTGTCGGCTTTATAAAGGCTATGCAAGCGCTCGGCCAGCCAACTGATGGTTAAAGTCTTGCCGGAACCCGCCGAATGATTGACCAAATATTTTTTGCCGATTTGTCCGCTCTCGGCAAAATGCGCCTGAATATCGGCAGTCAATTTATCGACCAATCGTGATTGGTGGTAACGTGGGAACAGGCTGTAAGCGGGTTTACCGTCCTTTTCCGGCACATGCACCAGATAAAAACTCAGCGCTTTTAACAGGTTTTCCTTGGCCAATACATCCCGGTAAAAATACTCAACCGGGTATTCGCCTTCGTGTTGCGGCTCATTCACCAGTCCGGCGTTGTACCAAAGAAAGTTTTTCTCCAGCCTTGGATTAGTCGCCATTTTAATATCGGCGGTATCCATCGCCACATACAAAAACGGCAGGCTGAAAATTTTATCGTCGTGGTCGCGGTTGTTAAATTGAGTGACGGCATCATGCACAGTTTGGTTTTGTTCGTGTTTCAGCTCGATCACTACAATCGGCAATCCGTTCAGGAACAATACCAAGTCAGGCCGTTTGCCCGCCTTAATCACCAACTCGGGCTTGATCTGAATGCGGTTTTCCAGCCAATACTGATTGGCAACACTCTCGCCGGAACGTGGCTTGGGATAAAACAGTTGAAAATGCTCACCGCGCACCGTTAAGCCATTGCGAATGATCAACCACAACGGCTGCTTGGCTAATGCCGCTTTTAAGGCCTTGATGATCTCGTCCTGACTATCGGAACCGTAATTGACTTGCAATCGCGCCAACGTCTCCGCCTGAGTGGCCCTGATAAACGCCATAAGCAAGAGTTCGGCAATATAGAATTCCTTGTCAGTGATTTCTTCTGCTTGCAGAAACGTGTAGCCATGCTGATGTTGCAAATAGCTAACGATGTGTTTTTGAAAAATAGATTCAGGGCTTTCGCTGCTCATTCCTTAATTACCTGATTGT
Organism: Methylomonas sp.; assembly: GCA_028688235.1. Taxonomy (GTDB): domain Bacteria; phylum Pseudomonadota; class Gammaproteobacteria; order Methylococcales; family Methylomonadaceae; genus Methylomonas. The sequence goes on along the minus strand of JAQTYP010000003.1, from coordinate 3,889 downwards.
ATGGTTTGCAAGCGTGTTTCCGCATGTTCCCACGGCAAGCGCCGCCCGTTTTCCTTCATTAGCGCATAGGCTGTTCGAGCTGTGGCAACATTAATAATGCCATGGCTAACCAGGCTTTCCACTACCCATAACGTGCCTTTTACGTCCACTTGCTCGGATTCGGCGGCACTTCTAAGGTTTTTATCACCGGTCAGCAGAGGGCATTGCTCCTGCTTCGCCAGCATCAAGGCAAAACAATCGTAACGGCTGGGCTGCTTATACTTGATGACCAGAGTTTCGACTTCGGCCATCGATGACGGGCTTAACTCGCCCAACTGCAAGCCATGGTCCAACAAATATCCGTGTGCGGCTTCCAGTTCATCGGCAAACAACATATCCGGCACTTGAATCTGGTAAGGCAGTTTGAACAATTCCAGCATCAAACCGCCCACTTCCAAATCGATGAGGATATTGGCGTCGCTAATGAGTAATCGGCTCAAGGCTTTCTAACATCCGTTGTTGGTGAAATTGCGCCACCGGCATGCCCAACAATTCTGCCGCCTTGGATTCACTGAAATAGTCCTCTGCCAATGCTCGGTAAACTAACTGCTTGAATAAAATGGTCTGCTCGGCGGGATAAGGTTGGCCCGGTTCGCGGGCTTTCCAGCCGTTTTTGCTAAACAGCATGTACATGGATTGAAACGTCGCCGGGCTGATAATCTCAGCCTGCACGGCGCGAAATAAAACACCCTGCATACTCAAACCAAACTCGTGTTTCAGCAAATGCAATTCATTGATTTCCAGGCGGTGACGTTTATGGCCCAAATGCTCGATCAACTTAGGCTTGGGCAGTAAAAATGCCCCGGCAAAATGGTTGCAGAGCTTTTCTTCGTCCGCCAGCAAGGCCGCGGCCAAACGGCCTTTCAATAACAAATGCCCCAACTCGTGTGCCAAGGTAAAACGCTGGCGGTCGCCGCTCCAGTCCGCGCCAACCACGACGACCGGCATATCGTTAATCATGCCGGCCAGGCCATCGAACTTTTTGCTGTCGTCGACGGTGCTGCCAATCACCATGATACCTTGCGACTCCAGCGTATCGATCATATCGGGAATGCAGCCTAAGCCTAGGTTCCAGGCCGTGCGCACCGTCTCCGCCAGGGTTTCGATTTGTTCGGCATTCTCGATCAGCGCCGGCAACTCGGCGGGCAAGGCAAAAGGCTGGATCGGCGATTGCGGATAGAGAGTGAGCAACTCGTACCAGCGCTCGGCCTGATCAAAAATATCCGCCTGAATCATGGCTAGGCTTTTTTGCGTCAAGCTGCTTTTCTTACGGTATTCGATGCCGGTAATGGTCAGGGTTTGCGGACGAAAGAAATACTCGGTGCGTACGCCCAAAATTTTCGACAATTTGATCAGTTGCGCCGAAGACGGGGTTTGCTGTTCGTTTTCAAACTTGCTGATGGTGGTGTGGCTTAAGTCCGCCTGATCGGCCAAAGCCCGTAACCCCAAACCCGCCGCCTTTCGTGCGCGTTGTAGTCGTTCGCCAAGCATAAAAAATCCCTCTTGAGTTTACATATTCAATAAAATTGATGACAAGTGTAAACCTATTTGATCGATCAAGCCAGCCGGTTGTTGGCTGCGGTATCGCTGCTTACCACACGCTTTTTGCCGGTGACGCATTCGTAGATCAGGGATTTCTTGTAGGCTTCCAGGGTGCTGATTTGCGCTTCAATTCCGGCGGAAATTTTTGCAATGACGGATAATTTTTTTTCCAAATAGTCGCATATTTCTTTTTGCTCATTCAATGGTGGTAATGGGATTGGAAATTGCCCCACTTTTGTTGAGTTGGTGCTTGCCAAGTTTGTGGTGCGTTTACCTGTTACTTCAAAATAATCTCGCCCATATCTTGAAGTAGTCAAATACGCCAGGAACCCCGGCAATAGTTTGTGTTGTAAACAGCGAACGGCAAAAATATGATTTTGATGTAAACAATTAGGTATTTCAGCATTCCAAACCGTTCCTCGCCCAAGCTTATCTAAATCGCCGCCTTCGGTCATTAAAACATCGCCAGCACGCAACTCGACGCGCGATGCAACATATTCAGGGACTTCAATAGTTGTTACATCAGATAAACTTAAATGGCCATCTTGAACATTGGCAACACGAAGATAAGGTCTTTCTATCACTTGTTCGTCGTATTGCTTGCCTAAAGTAAAACCTGTTTGAATTTTAGAAACTCGTTTTAGATTTACTAATTTCCAATGCCCAGGAATTTCAGGCATCCAATCACTACCTGTTTCTTTTAATTCACATGCTTGAAAGCCACGTGTAACAGTTTCGCTAATGACATTTCTCTGAAAGGCGTCGAGAGTTTGGATTTGCTGCCGTTTGATGGCGATGATGGCGTCCAGCTTGGCACAGCGTTGATCGAGATATTCCGCAATGACTTGTTGTTCTGAAACGGTAGGTAAACCCAATTTGAACAACTTAATATCTTTAAAATTTAAACCTTCTCTTGATGCGCCGCGAAAACTAGAAAATATTTGAGACTGCCCAATATCTGAATACAGAAAGTAATATAAGAAATTGGTCAGGATTTGATGATTAGGGCGGATGATGCAAACATGCTGATTGACATTTAATTCTTTATAAATACAGTTGGTCGATAAATAGTAACAGCGACCTAGTGACGCTCCGGTAATATTTAACAAAACATCATTTGTTTTAACTTGGCTGCCTTTCATTTCTTGATGAGTTTCTTCAGAGATAAAAACAACGTCATCAATCTTCAGGCCAGAGAAGTGTATGTTTTGACTTCTTAACAGTGGAATGCCACTTTCCAAGTAAATAGTAGAACCACCTTTCGGAGTAATTCCACTTCCAACTTTTAATGAAATATCTCCGATTCTTTTTACAATCCATTCCCGTGGAATATTGGTAATCCACTCAACCCCGCTATCCCGCATAACCTCGTTATCCATCACACCTCAATCCTCCAAGCTTTTTAACAAGCCGACCGCTTCCTGCTCCAAAGCCCAAAACGCCTGCAACAGCTCGGCGGTGGGTTTGGGGGCTTGGTAGTGGTAGAAGTACTTGTTGGGCAAAATCTCGTAGCCCAGTTGCGGGCTGTCCTGCCAGCGGATGATGGGCTTGCCGATTTCACGTTCCAGAAAGGCTTGGATGTCCTCGCCGTGCGGGATGTATTCGTTATCCTGCACGTAATGGCGGTGACGGTATTCCACCTGCCAGAAACTCAGGTTGTTGATAAAGGCCTTTTCGCCGGCGGCGTGGTCTTTGGCTTTAAGGCCGTGCAAGGCTTCGGCCAGTTCCTCGGCATACAGGGTTTTCAAGGCTTGCCGGAAGACGGTATCGAACACATCCGTTGGCTGTAACACCAGCTCCAGAGGCTTGTATTGTTGACCGTCGCTGACTTGTAGATAAAAAGTCAATTCGCTGCCGTAATAGGCTTGCTCTTTCTTGATTACCGCCGGGGTGAAAGCTTTTTCGTAAGGCTCGCGAAGGTAGGCGGGATGGTCGTGTTCATCGGTTTGCCAGAACACCACGCTGACTTTGTGATAAGCAAAATCTTGAGGCTTGAATAACTTGATCCGGGCATTGTCGGCCGTTTGCCAGTGGTTTTGATAAGCCTCGACCACCCATTGCCGCTGGGCGTCGGTCATGCGGTTGCGTTTGTTGCCGAAGGATTTGGGTTCTTTTTCGTATTGCTCGCGGGCATCGATGATTTTGACTTTCTGCTTGTGGCTGTCCGGCTTGTTGTTGGTCAACAGCCAGATGTAGGTATAGATGCCTGTGTTGTAGAACAGTTGGTCCGGCAGCATGATGATGGCGTCCAGCCAATCATTTTCGATGATCCAGCGGCGAATCTCGCTTACTCCGGAACCGCAATCAC
>JAQTYP010000192.1 GCA_028688235.1 Methylomonas sp. | reverse complement strand
AAAAAATCCGCTTTCAAACCAAGAAGTCATCCAGACTCAGTGTAGTAAAACCCTGGCGCTTGGCTAGTAATTTATCGTCGGCGGTGTTGTATCCCCAGGATGCGAACAGCAATTCGACTTCGGGTAATTCCGGGTCCTTGCTGGCATTGATCAGCGTCGGCAACCTGTCTTCGACGAATTCCACGGCCAGACCCGGATGCCCTCGTAACAAGTCTTTCAGTATTTCCGTCTTGCCGAGCTTACGGTCCAGACCGAAAATGCGCTCGTCGGCCAGTTCGATGGCGTTGGCTTTCAGAATGTGTTTGACGAAACGTTCCTGTTTGGTCGTGATGACGTACCAGAGGTGCGTTTTGCTCAAGTGTTGCAGTTTTTCCGCGATACCCGGAAACAGCGGGTTCATCGCTATCCACGATGCCAAATCGCTTGCTATCCATTGGTCGCGAGTGTCACCAAACAGCTGTTTCAGTTCGTCGACGCCGATATTCGTGTCGTGCAAGAGCTGTGCTGTCATCTCGCTGTAGTGATCGTAGATGGCGGCGCAACTTACGCCGGTGTGCAACAAGCGCATGGCCAGAATAGCCTCGTAACCCGTTTCTATGATGGGGCGGACCCTGCGAAATTCGTCGATCAAGGCCGGCGGAGTTTCGGTCTTCATGTCCTTCCAGAGTTTCCCGGCGGCTTTCCAGCCGGTGATGGCGGTTTCGACCGCGCTGTCGCAAATGACGCCGTCGAAATCGAGGGCGTGTAAGGTGTTAGGCTTCATCGTATCGAGCTTAGTGTCAAAAACGCTTATTGTAAGGGACTATGTCGGGGCCGCGGGCTTATTTGCGAAACAACAGATTGATTATGAGGGTCAACAGCAGGCTGACGATTATCATGGAGGTAATCGGCAAGAAGACCCGACTATGGGTGTTTCGAATGTCGAAATCGCCCGGCAGTTTGCCGAACCAGGTTACCAACCAGGGCGCATATTTCACGGTCAGGCCGAGCGCCAATAGACCAAGCCCCGTCCAGATCAGCAATTTACTGATATCCATGATGTTTCTCCTGAAGCCAAGGTGCGCGATAAGCCATTAAAGGCGAGATCAATCGAAGAAATCAAAACTCATTTGTCCGCCGGCGGCGGGTTTTCTGAACAAATCGGTTCTGAGTGCGGGTAACGAGCGGTCCATTTGCAGTTTCCTGGATATCAACCGAAAACGCTGACTCAGCAAGTCGGCGTAATGACCGCTGCCGCGCAAACGCTGATGGAAGGTTGCATCGTAAGCCTTGCCGTTTCGGCTGTCGCGTATGCGGTTCATGATGTGATCGGCTTTAGCAGGGTAATGCCGGTGCAACCATTGTTCGAACAAGCCGGCTACTTCCAAAGGCAGCCGCAGCAAGATGAAGTCGGCCGTTTGCGCACCGGCCTGATGCGCGGCTTTGACGATGGCTTCCAGTTCGTGATCGGTCAGCACCGGAATCAACGGTGCCAGCATCACGCCTACCGGAATGTCGGCCGCCCGCAAGCGGGCTATGGTTTCCAGTCGGCGTTGAGGGGCGGCGGCCCTGGGTTCCAGGGTTCTAGCCAACGGCCTGTCCAGGGTCGTGACGGATAGATAGACGTTAAGCAGGCCCTGATTTGCCATTTCGGCCAGAATGTCCAGATCGCGTTCGATCAGGGACGATTTGGTGACTATGCTGACGGGATGCCGGGTCTCGGCTAATATTTCCAGAATTCGCCGCGTCAGGCCGTATTGCCGTTCCAGGGGTTGATAGGGGTCGGTATTGCTGCCCAAAGCCAGCGGGGCGCATTGGTAACTACGTTTTCCAAGTTCCTCGCGCAGCAAGCGGGCGGCGTCCGGTTTCAGTAAAATCCGGGTCTCGAAATCCAGGCCGGCCGAGTAACCGAGATAGGCATGCGTAGGGCGGGCGAAACAATAAATGCAGCCGTGTTCGCAGCCGCGATAAGGGTTGATCGAACGGTCGAACGGGATGTCCGGTGAGTCGTTGGTGGTGATCAGCGACTTGCTGGCGTCTCTGCCGACCTCGGTCGAAAGCGGCGGTAATTCGGCGTCCAAGCTGCCCCAACCGTCGTCTTCCGGGTGCGTGCTTTGTTTTTCGAAACGGCCGCTGGCGTTGCTGAGGCTGGCTCGGCCTTTGTAAATCAAAGGTCTGGACATGGGGTTTTCGGCAAGGTAAAACGTCATAGGTCTGAGTAGGCTATCGTAAATTGGCTTGGATTTCGAGCCATGTTTTATCCGGACAGGGGGAGTTATGGCAAAGGCTTTGATCAGCGTCGTGCAAGGCGATATTACCCGGCTGAACGTGGATGGCATCGTCAATGCCGCGAATCAGTCATTGCTGGGCGGCGGTGGCGTCGATGGCGCCATCCACAGGGCGGCCGGGTCGCAGTTGCTGGATGAGTGCCGGACATTGGGCGGTTGCGAGACCGGGGAGGCCAAAATAACCGGCGGCTATCGCTTGCCGGCACGCTATGTGATCCATACCGTAGGTCCCGTTTGGCGGGGAGGGCAGGGCGGCGAGCCGGATTTGCTGGCCGCTTGTTATCGAAATTGCCTGAAGCTGGCACAAGATCGCGGAATTCAGACTATTGCCTTTCCTTGTATCAGTACCGGCATTTATGGCTTTCCTATGCAACAGGCGGCCCGGATCGCCGTCGCGACGGTCGATGCGTTTTTACGGCAACAGGATTCCAATATTCGGGTGATTTTCTGCTGTTTTTCCCAAGGCGATGCCGAGCTGTATCGGCAGTTGTTGCGCGATTAGACGCCAGGCTCTTCAAAACCAGAGCAATCTCGATACGGTGAAAGTCATGAGGTTCGATCCTGCGTGCGAAAGATGACGACGTCCCTGCCTATGATGTCGATATCGGAGCGGTATAGCGCTGCCAGCCAATCAAGGGTTTCCCTGGAATAAAAACAGACATGGGTCGAATCGTTTTTGTAATGCCAGCGGCTGAAGGCGTCGGCATTTATGACTAATTTGGTCATCAGTCCCAGGTATCCGCCGGGCGTGAGCAGGCCGAACAGGCGACGGAATTCTTCATGCGGTTGACGAAAATGTTCGACAACTTCAGTGCAGCTGATGAAGTCGTAGCGGTCTTGCAGAACGCAAGGGCTGTCGGCGTAAAAGGGATCGTAGAGTTCGACTCGATAGCCTTGTTGTGTCAGCAAATGCGCCAACAGCGGACCGGGGCCGCAGCCATAGTCCAGGCCTTTGGCGCCAGGTTTTAGTCTGGATTGCAAGGGCTCCGCCAGACGGGACAAAAACTTGCGGTAGCCTGGGTCGTCGAGGCTGTTCTCGTGTAAATCGTACAGGGCTTTTTCTTCGGATAGGCTTAGATGTTGGGATGGGGGGACGAATACCAGATGGCAGTCGCCGCAACGCAGATAATCGCGCTTTTTGTCGCAATGGAAGAGGAGAACTGCGCGGCCAAGGCACAGAGGACAAATCACTTTTGGCATGAATTTTGGGGGATTAATGAGTTTGGGCTTGACGAGGCTTAATTTTACTGTAGAATGCGCGACTTCCAACTGCGGAGCGGTAGTTCAGTTGGTTAGAATACCGGCCTGTCACGCCGGGGGTCGCGGGTTCGAGCCCCGTCCGCTCCGCCACTTATTTTTGTCCTTTGGTCTTCCCAAAGCGATTATAGGCCCTTGAAATTATCGGCCTAGCCACCATAATTCCCCTGCCAACATAGATTCTTTAAACAACGCAGTGGAGAATGAACATGAGCAGTTTAACCCCGTTCGTAAGTCGTAGTTTGTTCGATGATTTTTTTCGCGATGTCAATCCGGGTTATTTTATCAAGCCCTTGCATGGCGATCCGTTGCCGACCCAGATCCGGGTCGATGTCAAGGAAAATCCCGCCGAGTTCGTCGTGGAAGCGGAAATACCGGGTGCCGGTAAAGAAAATATCCAAGTCAACATCGACGGCAATGTCGTCAGCATCAGAGCCCAAATCAACCAGATAGACAGCGAGACCAAGGACGATAAATTGTTGCGTAGCGAGCGTTATTACGGCGAAGTGTCGCGTAGCTTTCAATTGCCGGTCGATATCGACGAAGCGGCCAGCAAGGCGCGTTACGATAACGGCGTGTTGACGCTGACGCTACAGAAAAAACAAAAGCAAGCCGGTCAACGCATGTTGATCGAATAAGCTTTTACACCTGTTTCGGGTGGGCGGTTTTCGCCCGCCCGATTTATCCAATACCCGACTGCCATTTATCGATCCGGGGCTCATGGCAATTCCGTGTGACGGTAACGGTACCAAATCGATTTGAAGGTTTCGGTCAGCGTCGTATCGTTGCGACCGACCCTGGCATCGATATCCAACGGTTCTGACCAGCGCACCTCGTCTATTTCGTCGGCGGCGAAATGAAAGGGGCCGTTATGCCGGCAGCAGTAGACTTGAACGAATTCCATCCCTAAAGCCGGCTCGGCTTGTAATTTGAATAAAGGCATCAAGAGAGCGGCCACGCCCAATTCTTCTCGTAATTCCCGTAGCGCGCATTGATCGTAGGTTTCGCCTTGATCGACATGGCCTGCGGCCGACGTATCCCAAAGGCCTTGGTTCAAATCCTTGGACTGAGAGCGTTTTTGTAACAGCAATTGGTTTCGGTCGTTGAACACCAGAATATGCACAGCCCGGTGGCGTAATCCTTGGGCATGGATTTCGTAGCGGGGGCGGTGAGCCAAAATCAGATCGTGCTCGTCGACAACGGCGAGTAATTCATCATGCATATCAAACTGTCGATTCCGAGTGAAAGGTCGTGTATGGTAGCGTCTTTTGAGCGTACCTCGTAGAGCAAATATGGCCAGAAGAAGTGAACACACGCAGGAGCAAATCAGGGAAATGGTGCTGAGTGCGGCGGAAAACATCGTCAACGAAGAAGGATTTTCGGCGTTGACGGTGCGCAAGGTGGCACTGGAGATAGGTTATACCGTCGGCAGCATCTATATGGTGTTTACCAATATGGATGACCTGATCATGCACGTCAAAGGCAGGGCCTTGGACGAACTGGCCGACGAGCTGCAGGAGACAGGCGATTTCGATAGCCTGGAGGCCCATATTCAAGCCTTGGCCGAACGCTATTTGAGTTTCGCTCATTGCAACTTCAATCGCTGGCGCATGATTTTCGAAGCCATCAACGACGTGCCGGTGCCCGATTGGTATCAGAGGAAGGTGCAGGAATTGTTTGCCATCGTCGAAACCTTGTTCCAGCGATTGCGCCCGGAATTAGCCGAGGATGAAGCCAACAGGGCGGCTCATGCCTTATGGAGCGGAGTGCATGGCGTTTGCGTATTGTCTTTGAACGGTAGCTTGGGTAGAAGCGGTGCCGATAATGCCCGAGCCACCGTGGGCTCCTTGGTGCAGAATTTCATTAGGGGTTGGAAGGCATCGTAGTCTCGGGCAGTTTTAGTACGACCCAAAAAGTGGCCAACAGCAATAATCCTCCCAAGGCGATCAAGGCGCTGATCGGACCAACTTGTAGTGAGGCCGCCAGCGTATAAGCGCCGACCGACAACAACATCGCCGCGTTCTGAAAGAAATTTTGCATCGCCACCGCGCCGCCGCTGCCTATGCTTTGTTGGCCGATTTCCTGTAACGCGGCATTGATGGGTACGATGAACATGCCGCCGGCCATGCCCATTAAAAACAGCACTAAACGTGCCGGCCAAAGTGTCTCGGTAAGGCTCAATCCCATGATCATCAGCCCCATCAGATAGGCTGGAATGCGGGCGCGGCGTAGATGTTCCAACGGAATCAAATGCGGTACCAAGGCAGAGCCGGCAATGATGCCCAGGGCCAGAAACAGAGTCAGGTTGGCAATGTCGCTGGCGTTATGCGACATCAAGACCAAGGGCGCCCAAGCGATGATGATGACTCTGACGCAAGCCGCAGCGCCCCAGAACAACGAGGCGCCAAGCACCGCAAATCGGGAACGGGGCGAAGATAAGAAGGCGCGGACTTCCCGGTAAAACAGCAGGATTTTCGACCCGGAAACGGCGGTGCGGCTGATTTTGACCGGCAGGAATAAGGTCGTGGCCGCCGATATCAGAAATAAAACGATGGTACCCGTCAATGCCCAATCGATCGAATAGTCGGCCACCTTGGCCCCGACCACCATGCCGGTCAGTATGGCTAATATCGTCGACCCTTCCACCCAACTGTTGGCCTTCACCAGATCGTTGTGGCCGGCCAGTTCCGGCAATATGCCGTATTTGGCCGGGCTATACAGCGCCGCACCGACTCCGACGATGCAATAGGCGACCAAAGGTTCCAGCTTCAGCAACAACAAACCGGCGCCTGCGGCCTTGATCAAATTGGCGATGATCAATACCCGTGACTTGGCGTGGTTGTCGGCAAAGCTGCCGACCCAGGGTGCCAGCAACACGAAAGCGATCAGAAAAACGCTTTGCAGTGCCGGCACATACCAGCTTGGCGCATGCTCTGTCTGCATGACCATCGCGATGACGGCGAACAAAATGGCGTTATCGGCGAAGGCCGATAAAAACTGGGCAATCAACAGAGGGTAGATATTTTTGTTCATGATTCATGCACCAGTGTATCGGCCAGTTGGGTCGCGGCTATGTAATCGATTTTGCCTGTCGGCAGCACCGGAACTTTTTCGACGACGAACACTTTTTTCGGCAGGTTGATCGATGCTACGCCGGGCGAGGCTTCGGCAAGGTGCTTGGCG
>JAQTYP010000191.1 GCA_028688235.1 Methylomonas sp. | reverse complement strand
CGACGGGTGGGCTGGAAGATGGCCTTGTTCGGGCCGATCTTTACCATCGTCGGCGCCCGCAACGCCACCCAAAGTCAGCGCAATGCGGATGACGTGCGGGATTTGATCGAGCAATACCGGGGCATGGTCGAGATTACCGACTACAAAATCACCTTTCCCAAAATCAAATTTTTCCAGATGCCGGTCCCGGAAACGGCCAAGGCCGTGTACGAAAAGTTTACCGGTAACAAACCGGACGACGCATCATCGGACAGTTATTGGCATGAAAAGGCGGAAACGCAATACCAGCCGCCGCTCTCCTGGACCTTGACCAAAAAACAACGCCAGGACATCAGAAGTGCATGGCGTCAGGTACTGAATACGGAGGGCTCAGACGCGGCTAGATTGATTGCCCGATGGAAGGCATTACACCCCAGCTAACAATTTAAGCATCGATAGATGCGGTGAGGTACGAACCGCATCATTCGCGTTATTCTCCAGCCATTAACTTCGCAAATCGAAGTCAACACTCCAATTCTCAGCTTTCAGTATTACCAGTACAAATACCCGAACTGCGGGCGCAGTTACTGTGTTAATGGCCAAATATAATTTTTTCGAACATCCTGAATTGTTTAAAGAGGATAAGACCATGGCAGCCAGAGCGGGGGCATGGTATTGGCGCTTTGAGCGCTCTCCCATTGGAAGTACAAAATGGGAATTAAACTCCAGGGCAGCCGATGTGAATAACTTTATACGCAGCTTGGAAAAAATTAACTGGTATGAAGCGCACCCGGAAAAAGCGAAACCTGATAAACAAGTCCAATATCAACGCCAACAAGAGCAGCGATTGCAGGGTTCTCAACGTATAACAACTGCGATTGATGCCGGTAACGCTTATGGCAATATGGGGGAAATGTTGCAAGTTCTTGGTATTACTACGACAAACAGCAAGGGCTATCAGAGCCAATTTGGTGTTACCTTGGCTCAGCGCAAACTGATCGCTATTTAATCAACACGGCATCTAGATGCGGCGGCTCAAATAACCCAGAACACTCAACCTGACCTAGAAACCATTGAACAATTGCGTTCAGACTTTGCTATACAGGAGAAACTCGACATGATTATCGTTGCGGCAGCCGATCTGCCCCCTCAGTCAATTGTAATAACTGAGCAGGTTCAAATCGCTAAAAATGATGTGGATAACATTAGGCACAAAACAATTGGTGTTTGCGGAGTGATGCCTCCAATTACCGACCAAGATATGTATAGGCACACATCAAGCCACAGGGAATTGGAGAGTTTGGAGAATCTTGCCGCATATATGTTGCCTAAAGAGGTGAAGCAGTCACTGGATAATGGCGACGTTCGCTTTTGGGATATGGAAACCCGCGAAAGGTTTATTGCGTTTACCAACCAGTTGACGATCACTCAGATTAAAAACCCAACGCATGGTAAATTAGAAGTGCATTCCGGCGGTGGAAGCCATGGAGTTACATATTCACTTGAAAAAGACTATACGGGCAAAGATCAGGCGGAACTCTTAGTGACAGGAATAGACTGGAGTGGTAAGCCGTTTTCATTAACTGTTATTTATTACATCCATGTAACGGAAGAGGCTAATAAATTAAGATACTATCAGGCTAATAAAAAATACTGTGGAACGCGCCAGTTCGACTGGGAAATTAAAGATCACACGGGATACCTGTTTTAGTAATAGGCGTAGGCGGATTGATCCGCACAGTGTGAATGAATTCGCACCGTTGTCGAACTTGTTTCTCCCGTATTCCTAAGTACAATTTGCGCCGGATGTTCTCTAAGTTGGTACTCGACTATTGACATCGAAAATGAGCGAAATTTTGAGCAACGGTGAGATATGCTTCTAACATTGAATTGCCGCATAATCCACCGAAGGTTGGACCGCTCCTTGACCTTCGAGCTGCTTTGGGCTGTGGATTTTAGAACAGGCCGGCTTTTTTCCGAACGCGTAGGAGGATGTAATGAAGCTGTCGACACTGGGCTTTATGGCTATAGTGATGATTAATCCGGCAGCAGGTTACGCCGAGAACGAACATATGTTCGAAGAAGATTATCTCGCTCAAATTTATGGCGATAAAGCGACAGTCAGCATCGCTACCGGTATCGAACAGCCCGTTCACAAGGCTCCCGCGGTTGCCTCGGTGATCACCGCCGCCGACATCAAGGCGATGGGGGCCACCGATATCGACGAGGTACTGGAAAGCGTGCCCGGACTGCACGTAGCTACTAGCTATCTCGGCTACGCTCCGATTTATACGTTCCGCGGCGTTTATTCCCGTTTCAACCCGCAGGTGCTGATGTTGATCAACGGCATACCGATTACCGCCTCTTACACAGGCGACCGGAACTTGAGTTGGGGAGGTATGCCGGTGCAGGCGATTTCTCGCATCGAAGTGGTGCGCGGACCGGGATCGGCGGTATACGGTGCCGATGCCTTCGCCGGCGTGATCAACATCATCACCAAGACCAAGGAAGATATAGACGGAACGGAAATCGGCGGCAGGGTCGGCAGTTTCGATACTTACGACGGATGGGCGTTGTACGGCGGCGAATGGAAGGGCTTCGACGTGGCGGCCACGGTGGAATACCACAGCACAAATGGCCAAAATTCCATCATCGATGCAGACGCTCAGAGCCAATTCGACCGGAGTTTCGGTACGAGTGCCTCTTTGGCGCCGGGCCCCGTTAGCCTGTCCAGGGACAATCTCGATGCGCGTCTGGATTTGTCCCGTGAGCATTGGCGGTTTCGCGGCGGTTTGCAACATCGCGACAATTACGGCAGCGGTGCCGGCGTCGTTCAGGCCCTCGATCCTGTAACCATGGAAGGCAGCGATCGCTGGAACGCCGATCTTACCTACCATAATGCCGAGTTCGCCGAGGATTGGGATGTTACGGCGTTTGTGAGTTATTTGGATGGCGACCAGCACAATACTGGGGCCTTTCCTCCTGGCACTCGCTTGCCTATCGGCGTCAATGGACTGATCGATTTCGATAATCCTGTGCAAAATCGTCACGTTTGCCAACGGTTTCAGAGGTATTCCGGAAAATTGGGAACGTCATGCGCGCGCCAGTCTTTCGGCGGTATACCGGGGCTTTTCGGCGCATTCCCTGCGCTTAGGGGCCGGTTTCAACTACGACAGCGTTTACCGGGTGCGGGAAAGGAAGAATTTCGGTCCCGATCCTGTCACCGGTACCCCGATTCCCTTTCTGCCGGCAACGCCCATGGTGGATGTCTCGAACACATCCTTGGTCTATCTACCGACGGAGGATCGTAAAGTCAGGTATTTTCTGCTTCAGGACGAGTGGCAATTTGCTAGGGACTGGCAACTGACTGCCGGTATGCGTTACGACAACTATTCCGATTTCGGCGATACGCTCAATCCGCGGGCGGCGCTGGTTTGGGAAACCCGCCACGATTTGACTACCAAGTTGATGTACGGCAGAGCCTTCCGGGCGCCTTCCTTCATCGAACTGTACAATATCAACAACCCTGGAGCCAACGGTAATCCCCGGTTGAAACCGGAAAACATGGATAGCCTAGAGCTGGCCTTCGATTATAGGCCGCATAGGGATGTCCGCGTGGGCCTGAATTTCTTCAAATATTGGTGGAAAGACCTCATACAATTCGTGCCCGATACCGGTGGCACCACGATTACCGCCCAAAATGCGGGGGCTCAGACCGGCCATGGCGGTGAATTGGAAGCACAGTGGAAGGCACTCGACAACCTCAGTTTAATCGGAAACTTTTCCTATCAGAATTCGACCGACGAAAACACGGATCAAGACCCGGGCTATTCGCCCCATCACCAAATCTATCTCAGAGCCGAATGGGCATTTTTACCCGACTGGCAAGCGGTTCCGCAAATGAAGTGGGTGGGCGAACGCAGCCGATCGGCCGGCGACAATCGCCCGCCGGTTTCCGATTACGCTTGGGTTGACCTGACCCTGCGCCGAACGAATGTTTTGGATCACATGGAAATCGCCTTTTCCGTACGCAATCTGCTGGGCGTGGATGCCCGCGAACCGAGCCCCGCCGGAATGCCATCGGCTGCCATTCCATACGACCTTCCGCTGGCCGGCCGCAGTTTTTTCGGCGAAATTCGGTTGAATTTCTAAGCCGACGCTGAACGGCGAATGGTTTAAACTAATCGGCAATGGTTTATTTTGATGTCGGAGCGAGGCGTTAACTATCGAATGGCTATACATCGGCTGGCTTGGCTTTTGAGTTTTGCGTTGACGTCGATTGGCGTCGCATGTGGCGCTGCCCAGGATTCTCCGGTGTTCATCCAAAAGCTCGTCTATAGCAACCGAAATGATGCTATCGCGGTGATGTATTCAGACATCGGCGAGCCTTATCGTACGGTTTATATGCAAATCATCGCCGGAGTCGAAGACAAGACCAAAAGCCAAATTTCGGCTTACCCTGTCGGCGGCAACACGGACAGCGAAATGATTAAGGGTAATTTGCGCGTTCAAGGAGCCAAGGTCGTAATCTCTTTAGGATGGCAGAGTATGAAAACCGCGATCGGTCTCGATTCGGGCCTGGGCTTGGTCATTAGCGGAGTCGTCGATGCGCCGGAAACCGAGACGCGCGGTTTTCCCGTCTATAGCCTGTCGCCGGATCCGGCTTTATTGTTTTCACGCTCTAAGGAGCTGATGCCGTCTGTCCGGCGCATCCATACGGTCTACGATCCCAACAAAAATCAGCGTTTTATCGATTTGGCGAAAAGGGCTGCGCTCAATCAAGGATTGGAATTGGTGGCCAGAGAAGCCCCTGATTTGCGCAGCGCGATGGACATTTACCAGGAGATTTTCAAGTCCGCAAGCAGTCGAGGCGAGGCATTATGGTTACTGCAAGATTCGACCACGGTAGAAGATGGTTCGGTTTTGCCTATGGTGCTCAGGGAGTCATGGGATCGTAATCTGGCGGTATTTTCCAGTAACCCAGGACACGTCCGCCGCGGCGTGCTGTTCTCGCTTTATCCCGATAATGTCTCCTTGGGTCGCCACCTTGCCGACACGGCGTTGAAGTTTTTGGCTTCGGGTGATTATGCCGAGCGCGGCACCATACTGCTACGCGACGTGCAAATGGCGATCAACCTGCGTACCGCTCAACACTTGGAATTGAACATAGGCAGCCGGCAGAACTTCGGCATGGTTTTTCCGGAGCAGTAAGCAGTCATGAGCCGATTAACGACCTCGTTTTTGCATAGGCTAACTTTCCAGCGCCAGCTCGGCGTGACGATTACGCTCGGAATATTATTGATGGCGCTATTTTCGTCGCTGGTGGGCTCCTGGCAAAGCAATCGCAAAGTACAGCGCAATTTGGTCGATCAGGGGCTTCGCATTACCGAAAGTCTGGCAGGCCAAAGCGCTCTGGCACTGATATACGTTTCCGCCGATAACGTTTCCGATGCCGTCCAGGCCACGTTGGACTTTCCTGGTGTCGCCGGCGTCTCCATCCTGGATGCCGAAGGGCGTGAACTGCTGCGGCGCGGAAAAATAGACGAATTTCAATTGCCGCCGCTGGCTAATGCCGAAACAAGTGCTAGCGGTGACGGCATCGATAAGGCTATTCTCGACGCCGAAAGTCCAAATGCCTGGCGATTCGTGACCAAGGTCTATTCTCAGCCGACACGCTCTCCCTTGGGTGAAGCCGGCGAACCTCAATTTCTCGGCCGTGTGGCGGTGGTCGTCAGCAAGGCCGTATTGAAGCAGATGACCGCCGATCTTTTCGTCGTCAATCTGGTCACGTCGTTTTCGTTTGCGCTATTTTTCTTGTTAGTGATCCGTTATCTGTCCAACCGCATGACGCGCCCCCTGGACCAGTTGTCCAGAGCCATGCGTCAGGCCGAGCTTACGGGTTCCGGAGTCAGGGCGCAATTGACCGGGCCTAAGGACATAGCCGACATGGCGCAGGCCTTTAACAGCATGATGTCTTCCCTGGAGGAAAGGGCGCAGGAAAACCAGCGGATTTACGAAGAACTAAGGGACAGCGAAGAGAAATACCGCAACATCGTTGCCACGGCGAACGAGGGAATCTGGATGTTGGGGGCCGACGGCCTGACGAATTTCGTCAATGCCAGAATGGCCGATATGTTGGCTTACCGGCCGGAAGAAATGCTAGGTAGGCCAATGCACGATTTTTTATTTGCCGAAGATGTGGCGGATCATCTGCAAAAATTGACCGACAGACAGCTGGGTCAGGCGGAACCCTACGAAAGGCGACTGCGCTGCAAGGACGGCAGAATCTTGTGGACCCTGGTTTCGCCTTCGCCCATCTTCGACGCCGCTCACCGTTTCGGCGGGACTTTCGCGATGTTAACCGACATCACCGAACGTAAGCATGCCGAGGAAGAACTGAGGTTATACAAGGATCAACTGGAAGACACCGTCAAGCTGCGCACCGCCGAATTGCAGCAAGCCCGGGATGCCGCCGAAGCGGCCAATAAAGCCAAAAGCGTGTTTCTGGCCAATATGAGTCATGAACTGCGTACGCCGTTGAATGCGATTTTAGGGTTCTCGAATCTGATGCGCCGCGATCCCGGCATTAATGCCACACAATCCGAAAAACTCGACATCATCAACCGGGCTGGCGAGCATTTGTTGGCACTGATCAACGATGTGCTGGATATGGCTAAAATCGAGGCGGGCCACGTTCGCGCGGAAATCGCTTCCTTCGATCTGGGGGGATTGGTCTATGACATTACCGATATGATGCGGATTAGGGCCGAAGAGAAGGGTCTTAGAGTCCTGTTGGACCAGTCGTCGGAATTTCCACGCTATGTCAGG
>JAQTYP010000190.1 GCA_028688235.1 Methylomonas sp. | reverse complement strand
TTTAGTACAGGCCTCCAATCTGATGAACAACTGGCTGCGCCATTACCGAAACGAGGTGCAAAGTTACCAAGCCATGTTGGAACGCCAGGCGTTTTACGACGACCTGACAGGACTCGCCAACCGTACATTGTTGAAAGATCATTTGAAAATATCGGTCAGCCAGGCGCGTCGCCGGCAAAAATCAGCCGCCGTGATGTTTCTCGATCTGGATCGCTTCAAATATGTTAACGATACCTTGGGCCACTCCTGCGGCGACAATTTGCTACAAAGTGTCGCCAAGCGTTTACGCAAACAACTCAGGGCTTGCGACACGGTGGCCCGTATGGGGGGCGACGAATTCATCGTGATATTGAACGATTTGAACCCGGATTACGATCAGGCCAAGCACGATGCCAGCCGTGTCGCTCATCAAATCGGCGAATCTCTCAGCCGGCCATTTTCGATCAACGATCACGAAATCAGCACCAGTTTCAGCATAGGCATCGCTTTTTACCCTCACGACGGTGAAAGCGGAGAGCTGCTGACGCGTAATGCCGATTGTGCGATGTACGAAGCCAAGGAAAGCGGCCGCAACACTTATCGTTTTTACGACCCATCGTTACAACAACGCGGCATCCGCCGGCTGAATCTGGAAAACGGCTTGAAAAAGGCCTTGGCGCAGAACGAACTGACCTTGCATTTTCAGCCCAAATACGATGCGCAGAGCGGCAGGCTGGTGGGTGCCGAGGCCTTGTTGCGCTGGCGTTTCAAAGACACCTGGGTATCGCCGGCGGAATTCATTCCGCTCGCCGAAGAAACCGGATTGATATTACCGATAGGCGAATGGGTCATGGAATCCGCGCTGACGGCTCTCGCCGGCTGGCGCAGGGCCGGCCTCGTCGACCGTGCCTTTCATGTCGGCGTCAACGTCGCGCCGCCGCAATTTTGGCATCCCAATTTTGCCAAGCGGACACTGGAAATCTTGTCCCGCCTGCTACCCGATTCGCCGGGCAGCCTGGAGCTGGAACTGACGGAAAGCTGCCTGCTCAGGCCGACCGAAGAAAGTCAGCGCACATTCTCGCAACTGAGGGCTGCCGGCTTGCGCTTTGCCGTCGATGACTTCGGCACCGGTTATTCCAATTTGAGCTACCTAAAGCAATTTCCGCTGGATGTGCTGAAAATCGATCAATCCTTTGTGCGGGACTGCATAGACGACCCCAGCGATGCGACTATCATACGCGCCATCATCGCGATGGCCCGCGGCCTTGGCTTGGAAGTGATAGCCGAAGGCGTCGAAAGCATCCAGCATGCCGACTTTCTGCATCATGAGGGTTGCCATTTGTTGCAAGGCTATTTATTGGCTCAACCCATGCCGGCGGAAGATTTCGGGAATTTTTGCCAACATTTTCAAGGCCACCCTATCCATGACCACTACAAATCCAAGTTCATCAAAGCCGACTGGCGCCCCGTCAGCTCCTCGCTGTTTCAGCCCTAGCAGCCATGGTCTTAGGCTTGACACGGGACGAGTTGCAAACCCTATATCGCGTACAATTTCCGGCAATGCACCAGGATTTAGCCCAAGAATATATTTACTATCAAGCCTTTAAAGAGGATGCAGCGATGCAGGCGCAGTTCCAGCAATGGGGTTATGCCAAATGACGTCGAGGACGGCGAGATTTTATGACCACCTCGACGCGGATATCAAAGCGATTCTGCTCACGCAAATTCGTAATTTGTGGACACATCATTCCACGTCCTTGGAAGGTAATAGCCTGACACTGGGCGAAACCGATTTCATCTTGCAGGAAGGGCTAACCATCCAAGGCAAGCCCTTAAAAGATCACAACGAGGTTTATGGTCATGCCAAGGCCATCGAGCGGATTTACGGTTTATTAAACACCGCTAAAACTATCGATAAGAAAGACCTGTTTCAGTTGCACGAAACGGCATTAACCGAACGTATCATGGACATCGATCAGCCGGTGGGACCATGGAAGGTACAAAGCAACTACACCACCTATGTCGACGAAAACAACAAACAAGTCTGGCGGGAATATCCCGCGCCCCGCCATATCGACGCGCTAATGACGCAATGGCTGGAACGCTTGAATGGTTATTTCACGCCTACTCTCGATCGGCAAGCCGCTGCCGAGGCGTATGCCGATTTGCATTTGAGCTTCGTCACCATCCACCCGTTCTTCGATGGCAATGGCCGACTGGCTCGCTTGCTGGCGAATCTGCCGGTTCTCGATGCAGGCCTGCCACCGATTGTGGTGCCGCAAGAAGATAGGTATCGCTACAAACGGTGTTTATCGGATTATCAAAATACCGTTGATGACTTGTCAGACCTAAGCGACCTGTCGCAATTACCGGATAACCAGCAAAAGCAGCAATTCGTAAACCTGTGCCAAAGTTACTGGGCGCAAACCATTGAACTGTTGGATCAAGCCAACGCTATGCAGCAAAAGCGTCACCCCTCATGATTCATCAGGTTTATGGTTACAACAAATTAATTCATCGGGAAGCATAAGGGGTGATGCGTTTTTGAAAATACCGTTTTTGCGAGATGCTTTTGGATTGCAATTGTTGAGATCTCTGCGTCTAAACAAGTTACCTACTTGGCATCCCCCTTTGAAAAAGGGGGATTGAGGGGGATTTATTTAAAAAATCTCCCCTAGCCCCTCTTTTTCAAAGAGGGGGAACTGACTTCCGTTGGTATTTTTATGCTTGCGGCATCCCTAATATGGGTGCGATTCAAACTGAGGCGAAAATTACTTGGGGAGCCGGATGTTTCGTAAAAATGCGAAGCAAAAAACTGCCGAAGGCTGGGTGTTCTCCCCCTTATACCGCCCCGAGCATCGCCGCTTTTGTCGAGAACAGCCCGGCAGGGAATGCCGCGCGTTTTCCGAGGGGCTGGGAAGCCCCTTCGGGAAACCCTAGCCAAAAGCGACAAATTTGCCTGGAGCAAATTTGAAGAGCCGATAGGCTGGCCCGCAGGGCGAAAACCCTGGATGGTTTTCGTAAAAGCGAAGGGAATCAGGCGGTATTGGGGCGGCCTTTTCTTAGGTTTCTTTTCGACGGCAGGGATGCAGGAGGTAGAGCAGCATGGAGCAGTTGCCGAGGCCGCGCAAAAGAAAGAAACTCGGCTGTCGGGCAGAGACCCGACTTTAAACCGGCTTCGCGCAGCGTTTCATTTTTTATTGCGCCTCAGTTTGAATCGCACCCGCATAATATTGCGTTCATGCGTGGTGTGGACTACGCTCTGGGCTTTTAACCGAGGTACCGGCCATGTATGCAACCAATGTCAGGCGTTTAAAAAAGAACCCTTCCGAGGCATTACGTCATGCCGAACAAGGGCCGGTCTTGATCTTGAAAGGCAATGACCCCAACGCACTGCTGTTCAATTTAACAACCTCTTTAGGCGACATCAGAGAACAACTGAAACCGACATTAGCGGCCAGTTTGTTTAAAGATCCTGTGTTGTCGTTAGGTGCGGCGGCTCAGATCAGCGGCTTGAATTTGTCCGAGTTTATCGATCATCTGACTCAGCTGGATATCGACTTGGTAGTAGCCGATCAGCAAACCTGCAAGGAACTGGATACTCTGGATTCGTGACTGTCATAATCGCCGATGCGGGGCCAATAATCGCTTTAGCCAAAGTCGATCAGTTAGCACTGCTGCCTAAGTTATTTCCAAGCATCACGATTACCCAAGCCGTTTGCCTCACAACCCGGCGATGCCTGCATCATTCCTTACCGCACTCAAACCCTGATAGAATCGGCCGCAACGCTATTTTTTCCAACAAGATCAACCCGACGCTGCCGTGACGACGACGATCAATCTACTGCTGATTAAGCCAGAAGGCCAACAGAACTCGATCGATACCGCGGCACTCGATCTTTACGATATCGCGGTGACGGTTATCGACTGGAGCGAATACCAGGAAATGACGGAAACGCCGTTCGACATGGTCTTGCTGATAAATTCCCCAGCCTTCGACGACATGTCGCTAATACAACATCTGCACTCAATTGCCCCCGCTTGTAAGTTGATCGTCGCCCTACCCCATTCGACAATGCAGGCCACATCCTATCTCCGATCCGGAGTAAGCGGCGTGATCAATTCATTCGCCGATACCCGCAGACTCGCCGAAGTCGTACATACGGTTTATCGAGGCGAGTATTATCTGGATCACGACATCGCCCAATTTCTGGCGATGCGGCAAATTAAAAAAACCTTAGAACCGTTTATCTTGCTTGGTTCCCGGGAATTTGACGTATTCTGCATGCTGGCCGAGGGTCAGAATCTCCAAACAATCGCAAAACAATTGGATATCAGCGGCAAAACAGTATCCAATTGCCAAAGCCAAATCAAGGCAAAACTCGGCTTGGATAGCCGTGAAGCGATAACAGATTTTGCGAAAACGCATGGTGTGATCCGATGATCGGGCTATAATCCGACGCAGTTCCCGAAATTCGGGAATCATCCCCCCTTAGAACTAGCAGGAGATTACCATGAACATTAAATCATCCACCATCAATGCCATCATGCTGTTGGGCTTGAGTTTGGCCGCCGCCAATTGCGTCGCCGCCGATCAAGGCTTGGAAAGCTGCGTTCAGGCAGTCAAGAAGGAAAAGGCCGGAGAACTGGTGAAGCTGGAAAAACTCAATGTCGGCGGCAAAGGCGTTTACGAACTGGAATTACGCGACGTCAACGGCGTGGAATGGGAATTCATGTGCGATGCCGATAGCGGAAAAATCACCGAGCGCGAAACCGAAGTCACCGATCCCAAAAGCGAGGCTTTCAAAAAGAACGTCAAGGTAACCGAAGAAGATGCCGCGGCGATTGCGCTGAAAGCCAGCCCCGGCAAAATACAGGAAGTGGAATATGAAGTTGAGGAAAACGGCGCCTCTTCTTACGAGTTTGATATCGTCAGCGACAAAGGCGTGGAAACCAAGGTCGAAGTCGATGCCGCCACCGGCAAGATCATCGAAACCTCTACCGAAGAATGGGAAATCGGCGAAGAAGCCGACGAAAAGCGTTAAGACTTTCGGCGCCCGATCCCTTAGGGCGCCTTTCATTCCTTTATCGTTCCGCAGTTCTCGATTCCCTCCCGTGAGCTTTGCCAACCAACGCCTATCTGGCTCACAGTCGGACATCAGGTCATTGTTCTGTAAGGCGGAATTTGATGATCTGATGGGCCCTTTGCTCTATCGCCTGGCCATCCCTGTACGCTGGTTGAAAGCGCCAGTGCTGGATGGCCTCCATGGCCGCTTCGTCGAATAGGCCTTTTGGCGAGGCGTCGATGACTTTGGCCGCACTGACCCGGCCGGCCGGTGTAACGGTAATCTCCAGTTTTACCCAGCCCTGAATGCCTTGCGCGCGTGCCCGCGGCGGATAATCCGGCAATACTCTCGATAAGGCCACCAGCTTGCTTTTCGAAGGTTCTCCGCCTGCATCGCCCTCGCCGGCATTGCCGGTGGGCGGCTGCTTTTGGGGATTCCATTGAGCCGGCGGCGCGGTCAGCCTGTCATCAGATCCCTGTACATTGGGAAATGCCACGCCATCACCCTGTGCCGGAATATCCAGCCTTGGCGCGGCGAAACCGGGTTGTTCGGCCTGGGCCTTTGCCGATTGCTTGACTTGGCGCGGACGCGATTTTCGAGCCGGCGCCGGCTTGCTTGACGCGCTGGATTTTGCCGGGGGCGTCGATGGTTTGTTGTTAGTCTCATCGACGATGGTTTTTTCTTCCGGAGGCGGGCTAGGCGGCGTCTCCCTGCGCGGCTGGATGCGGATGAAATTCACCGGCTGAAGTTTCGGCAACTGTGCCAGCTCGGTTTCCTGGTGGCTTATCAGGGTGCTGATCAGTAGCAGCAAACCCAGATTGATTGCCACGGCGATAACGACGGTGCCGCTCAGGACCAGCATTTTCCGGTTCGGCTTATGTGCCTCGGGTATCGGTGTCATGAACTATCGCCCGCAGAGCTGGCGGCCACGGAGATGTTGACGAAACCTGCCAGACGCAATTGATCCATCACCTTGACCAGCAAACCGGCGCTGACGAGCCGATCGGCCAGAATGATGGCCGAGCGGCTGGCGCTTGCTAGGCCCTGTTCCTCGATACGGGCACGCAACAGGCGAATATCGACCGCCTTATCGTTTAACCAGATCTGTTCATCGGCGCTGATGGTGAGCACCAGATCGGCGTTGTTCTGCGGCAGCGCGGTGGCAGCATGGGGGCGTTGCACCTCCACCGAGGATTCGCGGATAAACGAAGTGGTGACCAGGAAAAAGATCAGCAGGATGAACACCATGTCGATCAGAGGTGTAAGGTTAATCGCGTCGGTAATATCCTTGTCCCTCTCCACGCGCGAATTTAAACGGCTGTGTTTTCTCATGACATCAGAACCTGATTGATCCTTGTTTCGCCAGCCGTTGCCCGCCTGTTGAGGTCGAAGCCGACGCCGACGCCGAACAGGCCCATCACTAGGCCGGCCAGGGTGGTGATCAGTGCCTGGGAGACGCCGCGGGCGACGATACGCGTTTCGGCGCTGCCGAAGATTCGAATCAAGTCGAAGGTTTCGACGATACCGGTCACCGTGCCCAACAAGCCCAACATCGGCAAGATGCCGGACAGGGTCTTGATCATCAGTAAAAAACGCCGAATAGCCAACGTAGTTTCAGT
The DNA here is from genome assembly GCA_028688235.1 of Methylomonas sp. Lineage (GTDB taxonomy): Bacteria > Pseudomonadota > Gammaproteobacteria > Methylococcales > Methylomonadaceae > Methylomonas. Next base: position 146 of record JAQTYP010000190.1, on the reverse strand, counting down.
CGTGGCGATGACGCGACTTGCCGCGCAAGCCGGATAGGCCAGCTGATAAGCGGTCAGCCTCGGCAAGGTGTGGAGAAAAAACCAATAGCGTTCCAACACCAGGGTCCACAACACTATCGACAACAGCAACAGCGGCCACATCACCG
>JAQTYP010000189.1 GCA_028688235.1 Methylomonas sp. | reverse complement strand
GAAAGCCAAGCGTCCAGTAAAGCCTTGGAAAAGGAGCTTGCTAGTGTCCGGAAAGCATTGGATACGGCCAGCAAGGCCAAAGACACGGCGCAGGAACAGGTCAAGCAGATAGAGCTGGATAACGCCAGACTATCCGAGCGCGTGGCCCATGCCGAAGGCAGGGCAGGGGACTTGAAAGAAGAGCTGGACAAGCTGCATAGCCGCTTGCAGGAAATCACGGCCAAGAAAGAACCTAAAACCAAGCCGCAAAAAGAATAAGGCGGTAGGTTTAGGTCGCAGGTCGATTTACAAGAACAGCATTTTTGCGCTATCGTGGCTATGCGGTACAGCCGGGGACGGCGATGACCGCCAAGGGTGATATTCACCGAAGGCCGGAGGCTCACGCTTTCCGGCCTTTTTGTTGTTTATCGGGCTACGGTCCGTTTATTTTACGGGTCATGGCTTCAACCCAGATGTTCCGAGTCAGCCGGTCGTAATTCTCGAACCCGATATGACCGGAAAGTTTGTCCAAGAACCGGCACAGCTTTTGTGCCTCGATCCGGATGGTCAGGTCATCCGCGCCAAAGACGCCATCCCCGTGATAGACGGCTCCGGTTTCTGCCACCCGATTGAAAAACGCTTTTTGCGTGACCACGCCCTTGGTCATTGCCGCTTCCCTTTCTCTGCTTTTATCCAGACTTCAGGATCGAACCGTTTCCCATCCGCCTTTCGGCTATTCAGTTCCTTGCAATGGGTATTTCGACGTTATGGCATTCCGCGCCCTTTCGTCAATAGGCGGCCCGCGCAAACGTGTGGCCTATTGACCCAAGGGACTCATACGGACTGCCGCCACTTCTCCTCGAACCCGCAAGGGAAACTTCAAAGCCAAAGGAGATTGGATAATGAAACTGCTTACCCAAGAAATCATGGATAAACTGGTTGCGAACGGGACACGGCAAGCGCCGGTCAAGGGAACGCCGCAAGAAATCGACTTTCAGCCGGTCGTGAAGCTATTTACGCCGGATGCGGGCTGCACATGGCTTTTGACGGAAATAGACCCAGACAATCCGGACATCGCCTTTGGCCTGTGCGATCTTGGCTTTGGCTTTCCGGAATTGGGCTATGTGAGCTTGACCGAAATTGGCGAACTTCGCGGGCTTGCAGGGCTGCCGGTCGAACGGGACCGGTTTTTCAAGGCCAATAAAACCTTGAGCCAATATGCCGACGAGGCCCGCAAAGCCGAGCAGATCGTTGCCTAACCTGCAATCCGCTTGGGCCTCATCGTCCAAGCTGGTTTCTAGCCTTAAAACAGGCTATTGAGCCAAAAGCGTATTCATATGCGGGAATACATTGAACTTGCGCATTGAAAATAGATCATCCGGCACCCCCCCAGCGTCAACAGACCAGACTGCTGCATCCGTTCTGCCACTCTCAGGGCTACCGGCAATCACTGCGATCGCCTGACCATCGACTTCCTGCCCATTCTTCATAGAATAAGATTGGGCGGCAAAAACCAAACGGCCGCCATTGCTATAGGCTTTTTGCACATCAATGCTACCATTATTCTTGATGTTAAGACCCCAGCTTGGGATATTCGGGTTATCACGGCTATTGATATGCACGTTTTTGTAGGAAGACCCCACGCACAGTTTCTGTGATGGCGTTCCCAAAGACTGATCGCCTTCAATGTTATATCCATACCCGCTATCATTCACAAAAAAGATGTTGGCGGGCTTGGAGTCAGTAATGCGATCTCCGCCAAATAGCGGCTTTTGGCCTTCCTGAGCCAAGACGGCTTCTGCCTCTGCCTTGGTATAGCATTGACCGGCCTCAAGCCCCCCTGCATTCGCATTTGCAGCAAATATCAGAGGTAATGTCAACGCAGTCACAGTTGCGGCGCGGCTAAAAATTGATGAAATGGCCATGATAAACCCCAATCGGTCAAAAATTCTGCAAGCATATAATGCTTTTGCACAAGGCATACGGAAATAGCAAACGCCGTTCAAGTGGGTTTTCAACAGAATTTGTGGAAAACCATGTGTGTTACGTGTTGCTTTGGCCGCCAGATGCCGGATTTTCAAAGGTTGGAGTTAGATTGGCCTGTTTTCAGGCAATCCGGCATGAGGGGCGATTACCTCTCTAATTTTCACCTGATTAGACAAAATGAACCATTTTGTCTCAAGTTTGTATCAGAACTTTATTCTGTTATCGTGCCTATCTTGATTAAGCAAAGATTCAACGCGGCTATGATGCCTGATCCATTCTGCTGTTTTTGGACAAATCCATTCCGTGACTTCAATAATGGACTGGTAGTCCTTTCGAAGGTGGCGAGTGAAAATTGGCTCGTGATGCGCAATTCTGTTTCGCAATGTTCTCAAGTAATCCAGCGGATTATGAGTATCTGAGCGGCTTCTTTTGCTATTTGGGAATGCCTTATATAAGGCTGGCCGCCACAAGGTCATATCATAGTTACGCTTTGCTGTTTCAGGTTGTCGTGGTCGTCCACCTTTGCCAAGGAGCGATACCCAGAAGCCGAAAGGGAGTTCAGCGATGATATGGGGAGGATCAATCCTATACCGTCCAATTTTAAGTTTGTGTTTGGCCTCATCAATCCGATTAAGTGCGCCTGCATCCAAACCGCATTTTGAATTATCGTACCAATCGGAGCCATATTTCAGATCAAGTTGCCGGTGCATAGCGTTACGAAGGGCGACTTCAAGCCCTTGTAGTGGTCCATAAAAAGCCGCACTCACGGCTGTGTTCCAAGTATAAAGACGCAAAGCCTGCTCTTTGTCACCGTTTGTAGCCTGTATGTAGGTCTCAATTCGCTCTGGGGATAGCGACGTTTCCAGCGCGGCCAGAATTTCGTCATTAAAATGAAATAAATTGACATCGGTCATGGGTGTCTATATCCTTATTATTGTAAGCCTCGGATACGCCTCTGCTTTTGCATGCGCCCGAGGTTCAGCTTTTTATGGGGTCTTCTTTTTTCTTCTTGATACCCCTCCCCGCTTAGAAACTTGCCTTTGCAGGGATTTTGTTTCTTCTTTCACTTCCCGAAACTCCGGTTCCAGTTTTTTAAGCCGTTCCACAAGGCCGGTCAAATCATACATATTGCTCAATTTTCCCTGATGGGCTGCTCTACGTTCAATCCTCTCAACTAATCCAGCCTTTTCCATTTCGGCTATATGGCGTTGTATTTGCCGAGGACTAATTCCAAGCCGTTCACTCAGGGCTTGTTTGCTGGGATAGGGTTTCCGCGCTTCATCCCACCAATAATCGGCCAACTGCATAAGAATCGCGAGTTGGGTTGGATTCAGACCAAGCCGTTGTTGCGCCCGTAAGAGTAATGAGGGAATGATGCTGAAGCCGATCTTCATGACATCCTTTCCCCATTTTTGCTCGGAGGCTTGCTTTACTTCGGCGGGGCGAAGCTGGATCACATTATCTGGATTGTTCTTCATGGCGGCCTGTTCTAAAATGTTATCTTGAGTTAATGTCGATACTAATAGCAAAAACATAATCTTACAATCTTTGCCATAGGACGCATAAGACTATAGGAACCAGTCTTATTTGTCTTTTAGTTCCGGTCACGAATGGCCTATAAATAAGTACATAGCCGATACAGTACGTAGGGAACGCTAGGACTAACGAGTACGTATCTGGTACCAGTAGCAAATGACTTGTGGGTTAGCTAGATTTCACCTAAAACACCACTCCTTCCCCCTTCCAAATGCCGGTAGAGCGTGGACGTGGCGACTTTGAGCCGTGCGGCCACTTCCTCAACCGTGATGTCAGGATCGGCCAGCATGGCTTTGGCGGCTTGAATGTCTTTATCCGTTAGTGCCGGAGGTCGCCCGCCTTTCTTGCCTCGGGCTCTGGCCGCGATCAAACCAGCAGTGGTCCGCTCCCGAATGATCGAGCGCTCAAATTCGGCCAGTGATGCAAAGATATGGAAGATCAGCTTGCCGCCGGAGGTGGTGGTGTCGATGTTTTCGGTCAGCGACTTGAATCCGATCCCCCGTTTTTCGAGGTCTTCAACCGTCTCTATCAGTTGCTTGATCGAGCGGGCCAATCGGTCGAGCTTCCAGACAACGAGCGTATCCCCTGCCCTGATATAGTCGAGCGCGGCAAGGAGTTCGGGCCGGTCGCTTTTGGCACCGGAAGCTTTCTCGGTAAAAATCTTCTCGCAGCCTGCCGCCGTCAGGGCGTCAGTTTGTAAATCCTGTTTTTGATCTTGGGTCGATACCCGTGCATAGCCAACCAGCATGATGAAACCTCCGAAAACTCATCGGAATCATGAAGTATTAGGAGAGTAGTTTCAAGAGACAGTTTTGAGAATCGAAAATGAGGGATTGAGGGCCGGATTTTGTGGGCTGTGGCGATCTCCGAAAAACGGTGGTTTGAGCCTCTCGAAAACGTTCGTTTTTAGGAGGCTTGAAAAACAACAAATGAACATTTGAGAAAATGTTGTTTGCCATGCTAAGATGAATTTATATGCTAGTGATTGGAGGATATAGTTATGCGTTTATCCATTGAAGTGACCCCAGAGCAACACCAACGGCTAAAAGCCGTAGCGGCTATTAAGGGTCAAAGTATTAAAGATTATGTTCTGGATCGGGTATTGCCTGATGAAGATGATGAGGCTCTTCGTCAACTGGAGGCTTTTCTTGAACCGCGACTTAAAGATGCCGTCGTGAATAAATCGGTCCAGCAGATATTTGAAGAAACCCACCACGAAATGCAGTAATGGAATGCTTGTTTATGAATTAACCGCTTCGGCGGAAGAAGATTTGAAAGATATTGCCCGTTACACGCTGACGACATGGAGTAAGGCACAGTCTTTGCGTTATGCGGAATTACTTGAAAATCGGTTTCGGGAAATTGCTGAAAGGGCGGTTTTCCCTCGCAGTTTTTCGGAGCGATTTCCACAAATTCTTGTGACCCGTTGCGAGCATCACTATATTTTCTACGTTTATCCGGACGATAAACCGGCACGGATTATCGCGGTCTTGCATGAAAATATGAATATGCTGAAAAGATTGGCACATCGCCTTGATTAATTTAACCTAACCAACATATTTTCGATTAATGTCGATAAGGTCTTCTTCGGCCTTTCTTGAGAAAACATACCGTCCCATTATTGAGAGACTTTCAGGCTTTGCCGAACGCTCAATCGAAAGAGCGCACTGGCATTGGTAGATCGGGATCACGGTTAAGCTTCAAATTCCAATAAGCCCATGATCGCGCATCGAATATGCCTGGCGGAGCTCGATCAAGTGCTTCGATCAATTCCTCATCAGAGAATTGCTGCCGTACCACTTTCATATCGTCATGCGTCCCATAAGTCATAGCGTAAGCAATAAAGCGAACAGGATCGGCGGTTGCCTGCTTTGGTTCTTCAAACCAGATAACATGGCGAGAAATGTCTTCAAATTCTGGTGTTAATGAGATTGGCTTCATCGCGCTAATCCATGGTCAGATGTGACGATGTTTTTCTCGATCATGGGTAATCGGTCAAGATCAACAGCTTTTACGGCCATTATTAAGCGGGAACGAGTATCAGAGGGAATTGTTTGTAGGTTTCCATCTTGATAATAAGAAAGAGCTTTAAGGGTGATTTCCGGATTGAACTGTTGGCCATAAATATATCTCCCCGCTGCTAATGCCATAGGCAAATCAATATCACTATTTTGGATAATGGCATCAAGATCAATATAGTCCTTTGCTTCCGCCCGTTTTTGAATGACTGATGCTTTCATGCCGGCCAGATCAATTAGAGAAGCAATTTTTAATTGATTGTCGGCAGCAACAAAAGGACTCCGGATGGGATGAATTTTGGGTGTGCCGAAAAATGAGACTTGAACATCCCCGCCTCGGTCAACAAGGCAAGTTAGAGTGTTTTGTGATTTTTGAATAACTCTGCTGTTCTCAAGAAATGGAATTTGATTATAGAGAGTGTCTGGATCAAAAGCCGCCAATCCGAAAAAGTCGAAATCGATTGATTCACGGTGTCCTAAGTAAAGGGCGATGGCTGTTCCGCCGTAAAGAGTGAATTCATCCGGCACATTAATCAATTCCGACCACAGCTGTTGTTGAGGGGGTGGGAGAATGTCGAAATGAAGGGCTTGTGACGGGTTTTGCATGCTTAATCATATAGCATGTTTATATGTCATCGCCATGAAGAATTGCCAACTATCGCATTCTCCGAAAAACGGTCGTTTTTAGGAATGTAAAAGTGCCTTGTCTCTAAATTTATTGCGTACTATAGTACGCATGCTATAAGATATTAATATAAGGAATGAAGTTGTGGCCGGTACAGTCGAAAAACAGGTCATCGTATATGCCAGAGAAAACGGGAATGAGCCCTTTACCGAATGGCTTTATGGACTGCGAGATGTGATGGGCAGAAAACGCATCCTTGCCAGAGTTTCTCGGTTACAACAAGGCAATTATGGGGATTGCGAGCCCGTCGGAGAAGGTGTTAGCGAACTTCGGATGTTTTTCGGTTCCGGCTACAGGGTTTATTTTGGGGAACGCGATAATCATATCGTTGTCCTGCTTTGCGGCGGCGATAAAGGCAGTCAAAGCAAAGATATTGAACAAGCCAAGGTCTATTGGAAGGAGTATTTGAATCATGAGCACCTATAGAACAATCGGTGATGTCGAAGAACAATACCTGCGCGATCATCCCGAAGAAGTGGATGATTACATCGGTATCCTATTCGATGAATATGGCGAAACGGGCGACACAGCCACGCTTTTATCGTCTTTGCGTGTAGTCAGTCGCGTGAAAGGGGTAAGTCGGATTGCAGAAACATCTGGTCTTAGCCGGAAG
>JAQTYP010000188.1 GCA_028688235.1 Methylomonas sp. | reverse complement strand
GTCGGTATAGGGGCGTAGCGCGGCATCCAGTTCCGCGCTCAAGGCTTCGTTGCTGAACAGGATCAGATGTAAATCGGCTGCGGCCTCGCGTAGCGAACGGCAGAGGTTGACCCTGTCCGCTTCATTTTCGTCGCGGGCCAGATCGATCACCGCCAGACGATAGCTGTTGCCGCGCAGGGCCTCTAGGGCGGCAGGAAGACTTTTAACGGCGGTGACCGTCAAAGCCTGCGGCTGTAGCAACTGGCTCAATGACTCCGCCGATAGACTGGTGCCTTCCAGCAACAACAGGCCGTTCGCTTGATGCTCGGCCCGGGCAAACACGTCGGCCTCGGCATCCGCCAGTTGGCCTTCGCCTATGGGTTTTTGCAGATAGCCGGCGATGCCATCGCGTAACATCGCCTGAGTTTTATCGCGCGCCGAGACGATATAGACCGGCATGTGGCGCAATTCGCGGTCTGTTTTCAGTCTGTGCAGTACCTCGCTACCGTCCATGTCGGGCAAACCCAGATCCAGCAATATGCCGCGCGGGCGGTAGGCTCTTGCCATCCGCAAGCCTTCCTGGCCCGAGGCGGCGACCAGGGTCTTGTAACCCAGTCGCTTGTTCAGCATCATCAGCGCCTCTCCGAAGGCCGGGTCGTCGTCTATCAACAAGATGACTTGGTCGGAAGACTTCAGGTTGGTGCGGTCATCGTGGACTTGCGCCACGGCTTTGGCCGTTATCGGCTGACTGAGAACTATGGCCGGTTTTTCGGCGGTTTGCGCCGGGACAGTCTTGGTGCTGTCGTTCCCGGCTGTGACAGACATGGGCAGGCATAGCGAAAATTCGCTGCCGCCCCCCTCGCGGCTGCTCAGCACGATCACGCCGCCCAACAATTCGGCGATGCGCTGGCTGATCGTCAGGCCTAGACCGGTACCGCCGAATTCCCTGGAAATCGAGCCGTCCACTTGTTGAAAGGCCTCGAATACCAGGTGTTGCTTGTCGGGTGGAATACCGATACCGGTATCGATGACAGAGAGGCGCAAGGGTAAATCGCCTTGGTCGCTACGTTGCATGCGTAGTGTCACGCCGCCTTGCTTGGTGAACTTGAAGGCATTGGACAGCAGATTGCGCAGAATTTGGGAAAGTTTGTCGCGGTCGCTGACGAACTCGCCTTGCAATCTATCGTCCACCGTGAAAGTCAAATTTTTATCCTGGGCCGTGGCTGAAAATAAATCCAGAAACTCCGTCGCCAGCTCGGCACTGGCGATGTTTTGCGGGCGCAGCTCCATCTTGCCGGCCTCGATTTTGGATAAATCGAGGATGTCGTTGATCAGGCGCAGCAATTCCTCGCCCGAACGATGTACGATGGCGGCGCGCTTGACTTCTTCGTCCGACAGGCGTTTTTCTTCGTTCATGGCCAGCATTTTGGACAGCAGTATGATGGAATTCAGCGGCGTGCGCAGCTCGTGCGACATATTGGCAAGGAATTCGGACTTGTATTTGCTGGCGAGTTCCAGTTCTTTCGCGCGCTGGTCCAATTCGTCGCGCGAATGGTTCAGGTCGCGGTTCTTGCGTTCCAGCTCGCTGGCCTGCTGCTGCATTTGTTGCTGTTGCTCCTCCAATTGGGCGTTGGTTTGCTGCAATTCTTCGGATTGCTGCTGCAATTGTTGTTGCTGTTCTTCCATCTGGGCGTTGGAGGCTTGCAGTTCGGCGGTTTGTTGCTGCAACTGCTGTTGCTGCTCTTCCATCAAGCTATTGGCATCTTGCAGGCGGCGGTTTTGTTCCTGAGCCTGTTGGGTGGCGGCTTCGGATATCTGCAGCAGCCCCCTGATTTGTTCGTGCTGATCGACGATGTAAAGAAAGGAGGCCATTACTTCGGTCGCTCGCTCCAGGAATTCCAGCTTGAGATCGTCCAGGCGCTCGAAGGAGGCTACTTCGATGACGCCCAGCAGCTCGCCTTCTCGCAGCAGCGGATGGGTGTAGGTATGGTGCGGCGCCAGACTCAGCGTGCCGGTGACGATGGGATCGGCATCGTCGATAGCGTGCAATATGATGGGTTTGCGCTCTCTTGCCACTTGGCCCACGGCACCTTCGCCCAGTTTGAAACGGTTGTTCAGCGCCTCGCGTTCCACAAACATATAGCTGCCAAGGAGTTCCAGAAGCGCTTGGTCTTTTTGATAGCGATAAAACGCGCCGCGGCCGACTTCCAGCGTGCGCCCGATCTGGCTGATCGCGGCATCGGCCAGTTGTTGGGGCGTAAGATCGCCGGTCAAGGATAGGCTCAAGCCGGACAGATTGTCCTTGAGCCAGTTGCTGCGCACTTCCTCTTCTCTGGCTTTGCGCAGCATGCGGGTCATGTTGTTCAATGCCAGTCCCAGCCTGTCCCTATCGGACAACAGCGGCACGTCGCCGCTAAAATCGCCGCTGGAAATGATATCCGCTTGGGTGGCCAGACGTTCCATGTTGACCATCAGCCTGCGGCTGGAATCGAGCATGCGGCTGATCTCGTCCTCGGCCCGGTAGACGATGTCCTCTCGGCTGGTTTCGCCCCGTCCAAGACGCTGTAACTGCAGCGTGACGAATTCCAGCGGCAACATCAAGCCGTTGACGTAATAATGCGATACCAGAAACACCACCACGACCACGCTGATCGTCAGGAAGGCGAACATCAAAACGAATTCGTCCAATTCCGCCAGTGCCGCCGATTCGTCCGCGACGCCCACCAGAATGAAACCGTTTTCATGCCGTCCTGTATTGGGATGGATATGCCGGAATGACAGAATCTTGCCCGGTATCGATCTCGTATGCTGCTCCTCGAAATGTCTGACTTCTTGCAGCAGGCCGGGAAAATCCCTCTCGAAACCGGCATCATGGCCTAAGATGTGGCCAAAGGTTTTGCCGGAGTCGGCATGGAACAAGTATTTGCCGTTGTCGCCGTCGACGAGGTAGAACTGACGATGGGGATCGATCTTGTTGGCTTCCTCGGCATATCGAAAGTAACCGGTCGCCAGGACGTTCAGCGCCACCATGCCGTAGCGGACGCCGTTATCGCCGATTACCGGGGTTAAAAAACGCACCACCGGGACCAGGGGTTTTTCCATCTGTCCTTGTTCGATGTTCGGCCCCATGGCTTCGGCATACAATTCGCCTTTGCTCAGTTTCATGCCCCGCGTGAAATAATGTTGGTCTTTGACGTCTTGTAATTCGTTGTCGGGGATGAGTTTGACCTGTCCGCTAGAGGGATCGCGTTTGACGCCCAGGCGTTCACGGCCTTCGTGATCGATGAAGCGTATCTTGTAGTCATAGGAATAAGCCTTGGCGAATTGCTGGAACTGGTTGAGTACCAGGCTGGCCCAATAGGCGGTTTTGGCCTGATCGTGCAGATCGTCCCAATAAAGATAATGCAGCAGGGATTGGTTGGTCGACAGATAAATCAGATCGTCGCCGATCATTTCCTGAAAAGTATCCATCTTATTGGCGGTTTCCGCCGTATAACCCGCGATCAGATCGATCGCCTTGCTGCGGTACGCCTGGGTGGCGCTGTGGTAACCGTAATAGCCCAAAAGGCCGACGGCGCTCAACGTGACCAGATAGAACATCAGCAAAAACCGCGCGCGTAAACCGCGCAAGCGATACCACGACAAGCCGGCCGCCGCAGGGCTTAGTAGTGCTCGAAACAGCCGTTTGGCAGGCTCTGGCAATTCCATGGTTACCCTCCTTAATGTAGTTGGATCAAGCGTAACTTGTTATTGACGTAACCTAAGAGTTGCAGCACCTCGACAGGCGACTTGGGCTCTTGAAATTCCGCGGGCGGCGTGATGACGTGAGTCATTCCAGTTGAGCCTTGATGGTCTCGAGTTCTGTCAGGCATAAGATCACCAGATTGAATACGTCCGGCGACGCAACCTTATCGGTTTTGCGAAATTCTCCAAAATCGGTTGTTGCAATGCCGAGTTGCCGCTGTAGACGTTGCACGTCGGACAGCAGCGAAAAAGTCGCAGCCAGCAAATCCTGGATGCTTGCGTCAGGCTTGCCGGGAGGTGGTACGGCGGTGTCCTCCGTTCGAGTCTTGTGCAGGATGGCATTGACGTCCTCGTTGAATCGTATCACTTGAGCATAGATGTAACGCGGGCCGATGGCCTCGCCATTGAGGCTGTCCAGCTCGTAGGAGATTTGATTCAACTTGTCGAAAACATCGATAAGCCGTTTGCCTTGTACCGGTGCGGCGGGCGTTACCATTTCCTGAATGCCCAGATAAGCTTTGATGCTGGTGATTTCGGCCTGAGTGCGCAGCATTTGTCCCCATGTCGCTCGCAGGCTCACATTGAGTTCCGGTTCGCGGGTCACCGGCGAAAATCCGGGCAGGCCTTGCCGATGGCGAAAAATGCTGAGTTTGAGCTGGATCTCATAGGCTTTTTGCCAGATATGGCTGGGTTTTAGATCGGCTTTTACCGGTGTGTAGGCTATGACGGTGGCGTTATCGGTAAAGCGTTTCAGGAGGGCGACTTCTTTTTCGATCTGCAGGGCTTGGGCGTAAACACTATCCGCCGTGAATTCGGACACGGTCGCATGGGCAGATGCGATGCAGCCCAATAGATAGAAGATACCGATGAGCCGGCCCGAACATAGGCATAGTCGATTTGCTAATGGCATGGGCATGACCTCGCTAATTGCGTCATTTGCTAAGAAAAATGTAGACGCAATTTGATATCAAGGGGGAAAGAGGTATTGGTTTTTATGCCGGAAAAACTATGTTCCCGATAGGCGAATGTCCTGTTAGGGCGAATTTATGAGCCTGATGGCGATTACAATCGCCCCTGTCGGCATTACATTGCAGCGCATGCGCTATGGTGCCGGAATTACTCTTTGGCCCCAGCTTCGACGAGAATTTTTTCGATTTCCTTATGCCCTCTTGTTCGAGCATATTGAAGCGAGTTAGCCGTTGGTTTCGCGCCTTTAGCCAGTAATAGCTTGACCATTTCGAGTCGGCCTCGGCCGGCCGCCAAGCCAAGGGCTGCACCGCCCCCGGCGTTCGAATCCATTCCCGCATCGAGAAAAAGCTCGACGGCAATCATATCGCCCTCTCCGGCGGATTTTGCAAATTGCTGTTCCGTGTACTCGATGCCCATCTGCTGCAGGTTTTTTCTTGCTTCGACAGGGTCTGCGGCCACAGCGGCCTGCAAAGTGACGAAAAATGCGAATACGGCCGACAATACGGCGCGACTATATCCGCAAAAAGGTGCTTTGGCGTTCATGGTGGTTACTCCTTTAATTATAAAAAACAAACGAATAGGATGCTGGTGGTAACTTCGGCCTGTCGAATAACGATACTGTCTATTGCCTCGCTTGTATTCGTGGCCTTGGTTTATTTTCGGCTGCCCACCTCATGGGGATTTCCCGTTGAGGTGCGTATAGAAGCCATTCAATCTTTGCGTAACTGATCCCGAATCGGTAATTGCCTGATACGCCGGCCGGTTGCGGCGTAAATTGCATTGCATAAGGCCGGCGCGATCGGCGGTAAGCCGGGTTCGCCGATTCCGCCGAGCGGGGTATCGTATTCGGCCGCCGGTAACAGATGGATGCGGATGTCGCGCGGAGCATCGTCGATGCGGATCAAGGGGTAAGTATGGAAGTTGTCCTGAACGACCGCCCCGCCTACGAAGCTGATTTCGCCCAGCGTCGCCAGCGTCACGCCCATGATGCAGGCGCCTTCCAGTTGCGAGCGTATGCGTTCCGGGTTGACTTGCGGTCCGCAATCCACGGCGATATCGACGCGCGGAATCGTCAATTTGCCGTCTTCGTCAACCGCAACTTCCACGACGGCCGCGACATAGCTTACGAAACTGTAATGGGCGGCCAATCCCAAGCCTCGGCCCAGGGGCAGGCTGCGTTCCCAGCCGGCCTCGCGGGTGACTGTTTCGATGACGCGGCGCAAGCGGCCCGTGTCGACAGGATAGATTTCCGGCGACTCCCCCTGGTTCCAGCCGTCTTTCAGCGTGCGCGGATCGATGCGGCGCGGCGGGCCTATCAAATCCAGCAGGAAATCTTTATGGTTACGGCCGGTTGCGGCGGCCAGTTCGGCGATAAAGGATTGAATCGCGAAGGCCCTGGGAATATTGGATACCGAACGGAACCAGCCTATGCGGGTATGGGATTCGGCGTCCGGATTTTCCACGCGCAGATTGGGAATCGCAAACGGTACATTGACAAGCCCCATGCCCAGTTCGGCAGGCATTTGCCGCTTGCTGTCGGCGGCAAAGGTCGCGGAAATGCTGGGCGCCACCGTCCTGTGCAGCCAGGCGGTAGGCCTGCCTTGGCCGTCTAGCCCGGCCTCGAGGTGTTCGAGCGAAACCGTATGGAAATAGGAATGGCGCAAGTCGTCTTCGCGGGTCCAGGTTACTTTGACCGGCTTGCCGTTCATCGCGCGAGATAGCAGTGCCGATTCGATGACATAATCGGGCATGGATTTGCGGCCGAATCCGCCACCCAATAAGGTGACGTGCAGGGTGACTTTGTCTGTGGGCAATTCCAGCCATTTGGCCACGCGCTCTTTGGATAATTGCGGCGCCTGAGTACAGGCCCATATCTCGCAATGGCCGTTAACGATGCGCGCGGTGGAGGCCGGCGGTTCCATGGGGGCTTGGGCCAGATGAGGCGCGTAATATTCGGCGGTGATGTGGCGGTCGGCGGTCTTCAGGGCCGCGTTAATATCGCCGTCGTCACGCACGATCTTGCCGGGGAGTCGCGCCGCCGCCTCCAATTCGGCCCGGTAGGCGGCCGAATCATATTTTGCGTGAGGACCGTTGTCCCATTCGATTTCGAGCGCCTTGCGGCCCTGGCCAGGGCCGCAA
>JAQTYP010000187.1 GCA_028688235.1 Methylomonas sp. | reverse complement strand
ATAACATAGAGCATTGTTTTTTATGGTATTGTTATTGTTGTTGTCTGCGTGCGTGCCAGCACCCTGTCGCTAGGTAGTGGTTGCTTGGAAGCTTGCCTGCCAGGGTATTCTCGGACAGGCTCCTAGGCGAAAGCAAAAGTTTGGAACGCATTCGGCCAAACCACGCGCACAGGTCGGCTTCTCGTTTAAAACGGGACAAAGAGGGAGGCTTAACCGTTCGTCCTGAGCTTGTCGAAGGGTGAGCGGTTAAGCCATTCATGGTTCGACAAGCTCACCACGAACGGCTTAACCTATGACTGTCCCGGCTTAAGTTGGTAGCCCACAGGCCGAAAAATTTCGACATGCTATGCGCGAACGATATCGATCAACTCGCTGAGCCTCTACCCCGGTAGGCATCGCCGGTGCCGAGCAAAGCGGCTATCAGATTTTTTTGCACTTCCGAACTACCGGAAAACAGCCGGCCGGCCAGCGCATCCTGAACCAAGACCAACATGCTCCCACCTGTTTCCAAACCTGAAGCGCCCAAGATTTGCACGGCATCCAGGCTGGATTGCAGAAAGGCCTCCGCGGCGTAGAGCTTGGTCTGGGCGGAAGCCAGTGTCAGTCTTTGCCCGGCATCGGCCAGACGTGCGCATTCGTTTAACCACAAATCGACGGTATCCAGGCGCAGCTTCATATCGGCGATACGGTGGCTGACGGCTTGATGTTTACCCAGATGCACGCCGCCGGAACGCCGTTCCCGGCTGTGTTTGACCACTTCGTCCAGTTGCCATTGCATGACCCCGGCAATGCCGGCAAATACGAAGGCGCGTTCTAATTCCAACGCCTTTTGTATCATCTGCGCGCCGGCTCCGATTTTGCCGAGTAGCCGGTCGGTTTTCAGATGGCAATCCTGCAGGAACACGCTACCGGTAGCGCTACCGCGACAAGCATCCAGTGCGCCTTCGTGGCCGAACCGACAGCCCCGGTCTTCCGCTGAAGCCAGAAAGGCAGTGATTTTTCCGTCCAATTTGGCGTATATCACCAGCCAGTCGGCCAATGGACTGTTGGTGATGTAGCGCTTCTCGCCATTCAATACGTAGCCTTGGGAATTGACTTCGGCGCGGCAGCTCATGGCTTGCACGTCTGAGCCGCAACCGGGTTCCGTGATCGCGTGACCGCCCAGCCAGTCGCCCGCAATCAAGCCGGGCAGAAAATGCTCTCGTTGAAAGTCGTCGCCGTATAAAAGAACAGGGAATACGGCCCCCCAAAGATGGGCGTTTAGCGCCAGCACCAAACCCGGATCGCGGCTGACCTCGCCTAAGCGGCGATGGGTTTGGACCAGTGCGGCAAAGCCGTCGCCGTAACCTCCATACGGTGTCGGCAAGGCATGCCTTAATCCGCCTTGCCTGGCGGCATAATGAAAGCGCGACAGGATTTGGGCTTCATCCGGCCGCGCGCCGCAAGCCGGCAATTCGGAAAAATCGGGTGTCATAGGCTTAGTCGTCATGAAAGCGGTTTTGCTGGCATGTTAGTCAGCCCTGCCGCGAAAGTCCAGACGCCGAACGCGTCAGCACAACAATCGCCGTTTATCCGCGCGCCAAGTTTCGGGGGTAGAATGGGCTCCGCCATACCATTTTAGGACCGAGGAGAGATCGATGACCCGAAAACTGTTTCGTTTATTCCTGCTGTTCACCGCAACGAGTTTATTTTGCCGGGAGGTTACGGCGCAGCAGACACCGTCGGACGTGTTGATTGTCGGTGCCGGACTATCCGGTTTGACTGCGGCCTATCATCTGAAAAAGGCGGGCAAATCCGTCACCGTTTTGGAGATGAGTCCGCATGTGGGCGGCAGGATTCGAACCGCCAATTACGCCGACAATGCCTATGCGGAACTGGGGTTGGAGGAGTTTTGGGACAATAATCCCGCCGTCGAAATCCTGAAGGCACTCGATGTTCCGATGGAAACGTCATACAGTAGTTTTTCCAGCTTTAATTACCAAGGCAAGCTTTATGCCTTTACCCAGGACAGCAACAAGGATTTCCTGAAATCATTTACCGATGCCGATGAAATGCGGGCATATGAGGCGTGGGATAGCCGAATGGCCGCGCTATATCGACAACTCGACCAGCGCCCGCTGCCGGACGCGTTAATGGCTTTGAAAGACATTTCATTCGCGGACTGGATTAAAACTACCAGCGGACTGTCGCCCAAGCTGCAGGAATTTGTACGCATAGAAACCGAACCGGAATATGCCGTTTCCTGGCATAAGATCAGCGCGCTGGACGGCATCGCCGAATGGCATGTGTTTTCCGGCGACGGCGTGACGCCACGCCACGTCGTCGGCGGCAATCAACGGGCGGCCCAGGCGATTGCCGATTTTGTCGGTAGAGACAATATTTTGCTGAATCAGTTGGTTACGCATATAAAATCGGATGAAAACGGCGTCGAAGTCATAGCGAGCGATCAGGCCGGTTTTCAGCAGCGGGTATTCCGCGCCCGTCATGTCATCACCGCCATTCCGTTGTTTCGGCTTAACGACATTCAGTTCTCGCCGCCGTTAACGCCGGACAGGCGTCAGGCCATTCAAACCCAATCGGCGGGTGCGTATTTTACCGCGCATGTGGCGTTGGACAGAAAAGCCGAAAGCTTCTGGCAGCATGATGGCGAGAGCGTTTTGCCGATATTGACCGACAGTCCTTTAGGCGTGATTTACGAAGGCCATTCGACCGATGGTCGTGGCGCCATCCTGAACTTATTGGTTTCCGGCGCCGACGCCGAGCGTTTCAATTCCAGGATCAATTCGCCCGATGAAATTCAGCAAAATCTGCTGGAGGCATTCGACAAGCAGTGGCCGAATCTCCGGGCCATGGTCAAGCAAATGACTTTTTACCGCTATCATCCGCGGGCGATAGCATCTTGGCCTGTGGGGCGCTCGCGTTTCGATCAGCTATCGGACAGCCTGAGACAAGCTCAGGGCAGGGTTTGTTTTGCCGGCGACTTTACCGAAGACACGCATTCCAACGGAGCGGCGATTTCCGCTTTGCGTTGCGTTAGCGGCATAATCAAAGAGATGCAATAGATAACCGGACTCCAGAAATGGCGATGATGACTGACAGCAAAGCGGCTGGAGAATAGCGCAAAGCTGTTACCATGCTCCGCGTGGGAATGCAGCCTGAACCGCTCTGCGGTTCGGGACGCTAGAGCGTCCCTGAGCAGGTTACCCCGCAGAGCATGGGAACCATCAGCGGAAGTTATTTCTGACGAAAGCCTAAGCAAAACTCAGCCAATCAAGCAGGATTATTGCAACGGCGCTTGGAAGCATTGAAGATGCTGCTGCTTCACTCTACACCGCAGCAGGCAAAATCGCTCGCTCGCGAACTTAAACGTATTGCCGGCAAACTATCGTCCGCCGCGAAAGCACTCGGAGGTAAGACCGGAAGCTCCGGAAAGGGGCGCAGATTGATACCGAAAACATCAGCACGGCAGCAAACGATCGAGCTATCTCAACAGGGAACGCAACCCCCAACATGCCGACTGAAACAAATGCGAGTCAGAGTGAAGCGGAGCATGCTCCGCCAGAAATTCACGCAGGGCAAATCGGCAACCAGGCGTGGAACCCGGAGTCTAAATCCGCTCAGGCACTAAACGCGACTGACGCTTCCGTAACCGATAGCGCTCGGAACGACGACTCAAGCTTGGATGAAATCGATAATGCGGTACTGCGTGGGTTGGTCATGGATGCCAAAAAGATGCTTAATCTCATTCCCAAACTCCAGTTTGGGAATGAGGCCTCTGTCGCTTCCTGTTATTAACCGATTGAAAGCCAGAGCTTTCAAGATTGGCGTTACCAAGCCGGAGCTTGGTAACCAGGACAATTTCTAAGCCGCCTGTGCGGCGGCGGACAAAGCCAGAGCTGGCACTTCTCAGGCTGCATATTTCTAAGCCGCCTGTGCGGCGGCGGACCAATTATGCCGGACAACATGTCATCGACTATTTTTCTAAGCCGCCTGTGCGGCGGCGGACGGATCAACGACACCACCGCCAAAAAACTCAACTTTCTAAGCCGCCTGTGCGGCGGCGGACATGCGTACTAGACAATTATTCCGGTTCCGCGTTTTCTAAGCCGCCTGTGCGGCGGCGGACCCCAAATCGAAAGGGCTATCAGAAAAGATTTATTTCTAAGCCGCCTGTGCGGCGGCGGACCAATGACTGACTCAATGATGTCGCTAGATAAATTTCTAAGCCGCCTGTGCGGCGGCGGACGTCCTAATTGAAGTGAATAAGCGCTTGCTCTCTTTCTAAGCCGCCTGTGCGGCGGCGGACGGTGGTGGCGGTGGCGGAGTAAACGCACATGCGTTTCTAAGCCGCCTGTGCGGCGGCGGACAAGGCTTTTTTCCCGGCTGCGGCAGAACCAGCTTTCTAAGCCGCCTGTGCGGCGGCGGACGCAGCGTTGAAAACCATAACGACAATTATGCCTTTCTAAGCCGCCTGTGCGGCGGCGGACGAGGCGCTTGGACTGATAGATGTCCGCGTACTTTTCTAAGCCGCCTGTGCGGCGGCGGACACAAAGCTCTTAATGAAATCGGCCAAATTCTTGTTTCTAAGCCGCCTGTGCGGCGGCGGACGTATCAGCGTAGACCATGCGGAATCGGTTACCTTTCTAAGCCGCCTGTGCGGCGGCGGACCAACACGCATTCTTGCGAGTACGATGCGTCCATTTCTAAGCCGCCTGTGCGGCGGCGGACATGCACTTTGTTCTCATGTTACCCGCCGTATTTTTCTAAGCCGCCTGTGCGGCGGCGGACAGAGCGTTATCAGCTCCCAGTCACCGCCAGTGTTTCTAAGCCGCCTGTGCGGCGGCGGACTGATTATAAATAAACGGGAAGCCGGTTGCGACAAGGGTTGCGGACGGATTAACCCATTTTTACCATACGCAAAACCGATCTTCGTAACCGGCTGATTTAGTTCACATTGTTAAAGAGCGAAAAAAATTGGGTCAAAACTCGGGGACAGTCGTCGTCCGGCTCAAACCGTAAGTGCTGAAGTGACCCGCCACCGGCGCCGCGACTTCGGATTTACCAATCCACAGACAAAAGCTTTGGTCATTGCTGAGGCTTTGCAAGCGAATAAACGGCGTGGCGATGCGCTGGTTCGGCATGTCGCAATAGCGAAACGACTTGGGATAAGTCTCTCCACCATTCGAATCGGCGCGAAGTTCCACCACGCCATTCAACGCCGTCTCGAAGTCCAGGTCGTGCCGCTTGGCATAACGCCGCGCCAAGCGCTCGGGATTGGTTTTGGCGTGTTCGCGCCGGTAAATCGCGTAACCCGAAAGTTTTTCCGGTACAGGACGAATACTGGTGCAATGCACGTAATCGCTCAACCGCGCCAGCCACTTCGGCGCATCGAAGCGGGCCAGCGTGGCTTCGTCTTGGGTAAACAACCTTAGTTTGCTGCACAGCGTAGTAAATTGATCGTCAGCAACATACCCAGGAAATGAAACCCCAATTGGCACCCGTTTTTGGTCATCCTGCATTTCAACCAAACCCAAATGAATTTGTTGAAACATCTTTGACCAGAGGAAATAGATCGGTATTTCATCATTAGGAAGTAAAGTTATTTCTAAATAATATTTCATTTGTCAGCCTTATCACTTTTATCACTTTCTTTGCTAAATACACCCCCACGAATTAGATTTGCTACCACATAAGCCTGTTGGTTTTTATCGACAGTTTTGCCGTTAATCCAGTCAATCATTAAAGAATATAAATCTCCCTCGGCTCTATTTCTCCTATAGGCTTCACCTCTCTGAGTGACTGCGCCAAAGGGTTCGGCCGCAATCGGAAATTTGGCATTCTTATACCAATCGTCGATAGTTCGAATTGCATTGCCTATTTTCACGTTGTGTATGGCAGCCGTTTTATCCAGCTCAAATAATACTTTTTTCTTTTCGCCCATATTCATTTCTTGCGAAGGAAAAACATGTTGACCAGTTCCCAGCTTCACATAGGCGTTGATTTCCAAAAGCACAAAACTATTACAATCGCCTTCAAGGCCAGTTTGAATTTTATTGGCGAGTACTTTCAAGGTTTCGCAATTTTCACTTTTTGAAAAATCATTGAGTGAATAGTTATAGGCATCAAAAGACAAAGGTCTTTCCAAACCTTCGTAATTGACACGTATTGTAATTTTCTCTGCACAAACCCGGTTGCGCCATAAAAACCGACCATTAGCAATATTGTAGGCGTAGCGAAATGCCAGAGTTTCAAAGCCCTGATCAGCCTTGAATACGTTTACTTTCTCAATGATCGCTTGTTCAAAACCAGGATCATTGCAGGCGTAAGGGGTGCCAATATTGCCGATAATGCGTAGTGTAAATTTGAGTTTTAATGTGTCTTTGTCATGGGGTAAATTGGCATCGTCTCCTTCGACCGGGTTCGGCTTGGTCATATCTTTTGGATCAGTTCCCTTTGAACTTTGTGTTGAACGATTTTGACGTTTGATAATACGAACAGGTTGCCAAATATCATCGACTTCCAAATCATTACCCCAGTTGCCGCCGTACATCAGTCCATCAGATGTTTCTAGCTTCCGATCAAATGACAACAAGCTCGGGTGGTTTATTTCTTGATTATTTTGGCTCTATGTGAAATACCGTGGGTAAGTAAACTGAAGCTTACCGCATAAGAAGTAAATCATATGGATGAAGTTGTCGATATTTCGGGCTCTATGTGATTCATAGTGGGTATGCGATCCTATAGCAATGAACAGTGAAACCTTATTCAGCATGGCGTTAGGCCTGCAATCACCTTGGGAAGTCAGGGAAGTTACATTTGCCACTACCGAGTC
>JAQTYP010000186.1 GCA_028688235.1 Methylomonas sp. | reverse complement strand
CAATGACGGAGTGATCCCATGCAGAAAGCCATTAATCCAAGAATTCTGGTCGCTTTGACGGCCTTGCCTCTATTGCTGAACGGAGGTTGTGCCACTCAACAAGGTAACGACCAATTGATGGGAGCCGGTGCCGGCATGGTTGGCGGAGCAGCATTGGGTTGCTTGACCGGCTTCCTTGCCGGCGGCAACGCCAATGGATGTGCCAAGGGCGCTGCGATCGGCGCAGCGGTCGGCGCCGTGACGGGATGGGGAGCGGTCAAAGTCGCCCAATATCAGGCTTCGCAGGTGCGCTCGGCCCAGGAGGATCAACAAGTTTACGGTTTGACCAAGTCGGTGAATGCCACCCAAATCAAGATCAACAAGGGCACATCGACGCCGAAAATGGTCAGACCCGGCGAATCGGTAAAACTGTTTACCGACTATTCCGTACAGTTGCCGTCCAGCATGGGCTCCACACCGGTTGCCGAAAGTTGGACCTTGAAGAAAGACGGCAAGGTATTGGCTGAATTGCCGCCGCAAAACAACCAAAGAACGGCGGGTGGCTGGAATGCCGACGCCACGGTACCCATTCCGACCAACGCGGAACTCGGCACCTATGTGATAGAACACAAGGTCCTGGCCGGAAGCAGTTATGACACCGACGAATCGACTTTCGTGGTCAGCCGTTAAGGATATGCTTGCAAAAAACTGCCTCATTTCGGCAGATAAGGGGCGTCACGTCGAGACTAAGCCTAATCCCGGAGCGCCGGCTTTACGGCGATTTTGGCTGGTCTGCGCGCTGTTCACGGTATTAAGCGGCGCGGCAGTCGCAGAAGGTTTGTGCCCAGGAGAAATGCAAAGGGCGATGAAGCTGCGTCAGCGCATCGTCCGCGACTGGCCGCTAAGACCCGAAAATGACGAAGTCAGTCAGTACGTTCGCTCGTTGGGCCTGCAGCTCGCAGGACGTTACGGATCAGCCGCAAGCGCCATTCCCTGGCGTTTTACCCTGGTTCGCAATCTGGCACCGAATGCTTTTTCCATAGGCGCCGGCAATATCTTCGTCAACGAAGGCGCGGTGACCTTCGCGCAAGACGAAGCCGAACTGGCGGCTATTCTGGCTCACGAACTGGCTCACGAATTGGCTGGGCATTTCTGCCAGGATTACCGTTCCACCGCATCACGCGGCCTGTTCGATATATTCAGTTCTCCGGACACAAAACAATATGACGTAGACATAGGTTCGGTCACGCAAAAAATCGATCCAGCCAAGGAGCAGCAAGCCGACCAAATCGCGCTGGGCATACTCCAAGCCTCGGGTTTCGATCCAAGGGCCATGCTGGACGTCGCAAGGCGCTTGCCCCCCGGAGATTCGGCGCATCTAATGGATGTATACCGCATAAGGTCGTTGGAACAAACTATCGGAAACACGCCCAGAGTGACAGCGGGAAGCTCGGAGGCATTTCGGACCGCCAAACAGATTCTAAATTCCGAGTGAGTTGGCAGGCGTTTTGGCGCAATTCCCCGACTGATTAGCGAATCTTGCCGGTACCGGCGTTATTGGCATTTAGCAATCGCCTTTGTTCGACATTGACCAGAATCCGTTGTCTGGTTTCGGTATTGGCCTGCGACCAGCCGCAGATTTCGTCTAATGAACGAAAGCAGCCCTGACAGATATTGTTATCGTTTAAACAGCAATTCCGTATGCAAGGAGAAGGGATGGAGTCTTGGGCTTTTGTCATTTAAGGTTTCAGGCGAAGAAGGTGCGAGCGGCTTCGACGTCGCGCTCGATTTGCGCCTTAAGGTCGGCTAAGGACGAAAAACGGATTTCATCGCGCAATTTTGCTTTGAAATGCACCTCAACATAGCGGCCGTAAATATCCTGGTTAAAGTCGAATAAGTGGGTTTCCAATACGGCTTTGGCTTCGCCTTCGACGGTAGGACGGATTCCGAGATTCGCAACGCCATGCAATTCGCGTTCCGCCAGCCCCGTCATCGTCACGGCGAACACGCCGATTAACGGCGTGTTTTTACGAAACATCTGTAAATTGGCGGTAGGAAAACCCAGTTGCCGGCCGCGTTTGTCGCCATGAGCCACCCGCCCGCATACCGAATAATCTCGCCCCAACAAAATTTTGGCTTGTGCCAAGTCGCCTTCGCCCAATGCATCGCGAATTAACGTGCTGCTGATACGCATGCCGTCCAGTTCGAGCGAGGCCGTGGATTCGACACTAAACCCGAATGCCTCGCCGCGGTGTTGCAGCAATACAAAGTTGCCGCGTCTGGCCTTGCCGAAGTGAAAGTCGTCGCCGATGACCAAGTGCCTAACCTTCAACTTCTCGACCAGGATGTCGCGGATGAATTGCTCGGCGTCGTAATCGGCCAACGTTCGATTGAACGGCAATACCAACAATTCGTCTATCGGTAGACCTGCAAACTGAATGACTTTTTCCCGTAAGCGGGTCAAACGCGACGGGGCATGGTCGCCGAGAAAATATTCCAAAGGCTGAGGCTCGAATACCATAGCGACGGTAGGCAGTCTTAACCGCTTGCCATGTTCGGCCACTCTTTCTATCACCCGGCGGTGACCCAGATGCAAGCCGTCGAAATTGCCTATAGTGAGCACGCAACCGTCGCGCAGCGGCTCAAGATGATTCAAACCTCGGATTAAACGCATGGTGATTGATTGGGAAAAACGGCAATTTTATCAGTAACGGGGAGCCTAGGGGGAAGACGCAAGCGGCGAGAGAGAAACGTAGTCCATATTCCTATCAACGCCACCACTGATTCCGACCGGAAAGTCGCTAGGCATGCCGGTCACAAAACCACTACCGATTCTGATACAAATCCGGCCAAATTTTGAGTGCCGGAAATCGGCCATTTGTGGGCCGCTGGATCGTGGTAGCAAGTGACCGCACTTGAATGGATACCAGCCTGCCATTGTCGAATACTTGATTGCAAGACCCCTTCCTTTCCCTTTCGATGCGGCCAAAAACCTTTTCGATCGTCAACTCCTTAAATGAGTTGGCCGCATTTGCAAATGCACCAGGGTGTTAGGATGCTTTTTAGGACGCTGGGCCTCTATTATCTGTTTTCTGCTCCAACTGATTGCTTTTCAGCCCATTCCAACGGAGGCCTTGTGAACCCGTATTTGACCATTTCTATCCGCCGCATCTTGCAAAGCGGCATGCTGCTGATTGTTCTGCAACCCCAGGCCGACGCGGCAACCTATTCCAGCGGGCCGCTGGATTTCGCTTATTCCGGCCATAATCTATGGAACAGTCCCGGCACAGCGGTGCATTCGGAACAATTTATCGGCCTGTCCTTGCCTCTGGAAGTAATAGGAATCGATGCCATGGTCGGCAGCAAAAAATTAGGCACGCGAAGCGGCTTCAGTTTGAATGGCCTGATCGGCCCCGGCAAAGTGGGCGAGAATATCGGCATCGACATCGATCCCGGCGACGTCAAAGTCAAATATCCGCTGGCGATCAACCTGGATTTGCCCAACGCTGCAGTGCAGGCCGGCAGCGCCATCAACTTCGGCGGCCATTATTCTATTGCTAAAACGCCCTTGTTAAGCACTGCTTTTTCGCAATTGAGCGGTTCGGTGGCGGGCATATTCAATGTACCGGCGCTATTGGTCGGCGAAGCCTGTATTTTCAATAAATGCAGCGGCGATGTAGCCAACGTCAGCATCACTACCAATCCGGTCGAAGTGTTTTCCTTCAATCAAAACGGTAACGGCAAGCTGCAGATCTTCGACACCAACCAGGTAATCAACTTCGGCAACGAATTCCCCATCATAGCCGACTACGATCCGATTCCCGGCATCGGCATCGGCACTAAACTCGGCGGCGTGACCATATATACGCCCTCAATTGCCACGCAAAGCAGCACGCCGCTCCCGAACGGCGTCTTGTTCAGCCACGGCAGCAGCCAGATTTTCGATCTGTCGCTGGACTTGGCGACATTAGTCAACGCCGCACTGGATTTGCCGCCGCCCAATATTACCGCGCACATCGGCCCCATAGACGCCTCGTTGAGCGCCTATTCGGCCAATGCGCAATTCCAGTTGGGCCTGGAGCAAACCTTCAGCTTCGATCCTACGCCGATGATCCGGCTGGCGTTCGACCGTCCGGTGTCTATCGTCGATTCTTCCGCCGCCAACGGCATCGCCGCCAAACTGACCACCGATCAATACAGCTTGAATCTCGAAGACTTGGCCAAGGTGGAGTTTAAATTTAGCGAAGACACCAAAGTCACACCTACCTTTACCTTGAAAAACGCTTTCCGCAATTTGACTGAACTTAAGTTGGATTTCAGCATGTTGTTCAAAATGTTGGAGGCCAAAGTGTCCTTTCAGAACCTGGAATACGGTTTCGACGGCTTTGCCAAACAAGTGGGTAACGCCGATTTGGGCGAGTGGACATTGTTCGACGAAAGTTTTTCGTTGAATATGGGATCGTTCAGCGGTCAGTCGTTTGTCATCGACGTTGCCGGCAACAACCGTCTGCCGGCTGTATGGCAAGGTCTAACCTCCAATCACTTGATGAGCGATGCCGGCAACTGGGAAAATCAGCGCAAACTGAGCGACGGCGAAGCGCTGGTGATTAAAAACCAAGGCCAATTGAGCCAAATCCAGAACGATTATTTAAAACAACTCGATGGCATCACCTTCGTCGAAAACGGCAGCGGCGTGACGTTGCAAGGCATTGCCGTCGGCAACGGCGGCGGCATCGTCAATCAAAGCGCCGTACTCCAAACCGTGGCTTTGGAACAAACCTTAACCGCCAACCAACAATGGGTCGGCGGCGACGCCGGACTCAAAGTCACCGGCAAGCTGGATTTGGCGGATCATTCGCTGTGGTTGCGACATACCCAACTGGAGCAGACCAACCCGCTTACCGTCGGCAAGACCGGTTTGGCCGATTTGTTACTGAGCGAAAACAGCAGCTTGCGCGGCGATAGCTTGAAATTGGGCGAAAAAGCCGGCGGTAGCGGCAAGTTGAGCGTGCAGGACGGTTCGGTGGTGGAGCTCGGTCGCGACTTGAGTGCGGGCCCGGGCGGCGCCAGCCTTAACGTCGACAGCGGCGGCAAGATTTCGGTCGGTAATCAATTGCAGCTCGGCAATGCTGCCGGCGTGGAAACGCAAATTCGCATTCAGGCCAAAAACTCCCAAGTCGATGTCGCCGGCGCGACGCACTTGGGCGATGCCGGTCGGGTTTATCTCGATGCGATCAACGGCGGGCGCTTGAACACCGCCGAGATTTTCCTCAGCCAAGGCAGCGGCGGTCGAGTGGACGCTAACATCAACGGCGCCGGTTCGGCCTGGAACGTCAGCGGCCACTTAAACGCCGACGGCAACGGTAATGCGACGATTAAGGTCGCCAACGGCGGCGCTTTAACTGTCGGTAGCGCAAGCAATTTGAAAAACGCCAGACTGGGAAGCGGTCAAGGGCAAACCTTGCTCGAGATCGGCGATGGCGGCCAAGTCAACATTCACGGCGATTTGGCCGTTGGCGGCCACGGCGACGTCCGCTTGAACGGTGGTGCGTTAATGGCCTGGAAAGTTACGGACGGCGGATTGCCGGTTTTGGCTGGCAACGACAGAACCCGTCTGACGGTGGACGGCGCGACTCAGATCGCCGCAGGCGGCAATCTATCGCTGGATAACGCCAAACCGATATTCGGAGGCGGCTTGAATGTAGCCGGCCATCTGTCGAGCAGCCGCGATTCGGCGATTCAGGGCAACATGGCGTTGACCGGCCAAGGCACGGTCGCGGTGAACGACGGCACGTTGAGCTTGAACGGCGATCTCGATCACAACGGCGCCGATTTCCAGGTTGCCGACGGCGCCACCGCCACGTTGCTGGGAGAGGTACGCGGCGCCGGATCGTTTTCCGGCGGCGGCCATGTGAACTTTGCCGGCGATTTTCTGCCCGGCAACTCGCCGGCAGCGATCGATTTCGGCGGCGACGACGTCAGCTTTTTAGCCGGCTCGGTGTTGACGCTGGAGATTTTCGGCAATACGCCCGGTAGCCAATTCGACCAATTGGTCGGCATCGATCATTTGGATTTTTTCGGCGATTTGCATTTGATATTCGCCGAAAACTTTAACCCCGAGATTGGCAGTAGTCTGGATTTATTCCGATTCAACAGTTTTAGCGGCCGATTCGATCCCGGCCATATCCTGGTGTCCGGCCTGCACGACAAATCGCTGGATTTTTCGCAACTGGCGTTGAATGGCAGTCTGTCGTTCGCCGCCGTACCGCTGCCACCGGCGGCCTGGTTGTTCGGGACAGCCTTATTGGCTTGGCGCCTGCCGACGCGCCGGAGCGGTTTAAGCGCCGTGCGCCAATAACTCCAGCAAACGGGCGTTGGCGTGGTCGTTACCCAAGCGTTCGGCGGCGGCCAGGGCGGTTTGGCATTGTAGTTTGACGGCGGCTAAATCGCCTTGCGCCAGCGCTATTTCGGCGAGCACGCTACGAGCAGTGATTTCGTGCATAGGCGTATGGGTCAACACGGTCGCCAACGCTTGGTCACCGTCTGCGATTGCCGGCTGGTCGAGGTTAACGCGGGCGGCGTCGCGGAGTAGTTCGGCAATGGCATGCAAAGTTGGCTGCTGGGCAGCGGCAAGCATGGCCTCCGCTTCCGGCAACAGTTGCGACCAATTTCGTTGCCAGCGGCGCAAATTGGCGCTGAAAAACCACGCCAAGCTCAAAGTCGGCGCATCATTGCCGGCTTGAGCCAGTGCCAGGGCCATGGCGGCATGATTGTCGGCGGCGTGGTCTTCCCCCAAAAAGTGCAGGCTCCAGGCCGACTGTCCCAAGGTAATGGCGGCAATTTGCGATCCGCCCAAGGATTGCACCGGATCTGGCGGATCGAACGGCCG
>JAQTYP010000185.1 GCA_028688235.1 Methylomonas sp. | reverse complement strand
GATGTAGCGCATAACCCGATTTATTCGACATCGGTGGGATTGCTGATTTACGGCAAGGATCATCATGGTCGGGCAATGGGTTTGAATGACGACGGAGGCAATCTATGGTCGACGATCAAAAACTGGTTTCAAGGTAATTTTTAATTTGTGTGTCTGGAGGGTGTGAAATGAAATATGAATTAATGGACAATAGTGGCAATGCCGTCATTAAAGTCATCGGAGTTGGGGGCGGCGGCGGCAACGCCGTCAATCACATGATAGAAACCGGTATAGACGGCGTACAATTTATTTGCGCCAACACTGACGCGCAAGCATTGCGGCAAATGAACGTCGATACCATCGTACAACTAGGCGTGGAACTGACTAAGGGCCTCGGAGCCGGAACGCGCCCGGAAGTCGGACGCGCGGCGGCCGAAGAAAACCGCGACCGGATCCGCGAAGTGGTCGACGGTGCCGACATGGTGTTTCTGACCGCCGGCATGGGTGGCGGCACGGGTACCGGGGCAATCACCGTATTTGCCGAAGAAGCCAAAGCCATGGGCATATTGACGGTTGCCGTGGTATCTAAACCTTTCGATTTCGAAGGAACGAAAAAGAAAAAAGTGGCCGACGAAGGCCTGAAAGAATTGGAAAAATTGGTCGACTCGTTGATCATCATACCGAATCAAAAGTTATTGCCTACTCTAGGCAATAACCGCTCCTTGGTCGATTCTTTCCGGGTTGCCAACGACGTATTATTGGACGCGGTCCAAGGCATCACCGAACTGATCACTCACCCCGGCCTGATGAACGTCGACTTTGCCGACGTCAGAACCGTCATGACCAATATGGGTAGTGCGATCATGGGTACCGGCGTCGCCAGCGGCGAAAACCGCGCGCGTCTGGCCGCCGAAAAAGCCATTGCCTGTCCGCTATTGGAAGACATCAATCTGCAAGGGGCGCGCGGCATTCTGGTTAATGTCACTTCGAACGGCGATCTGGGCCTGAACGAGTTCGACGAAATCGGAAGCATCATGCATGCCTTCGCTTCCGAAGATGCCGATATCAAGATCGGTATGGCGGTTAATTCGACCATGGGTAACGAAGTTAAATTAACCGTCGTTGCCACCGGGATGGGCGAAAAAGTGAAAGCTGCTTCTGCAATAAAATTGGTACCAAAAGTAGCGGCCGGCGAAGTCAGCTACGATCAATTGGACAAACCGACCGTCATTCGTAACCAAAGACCGGACGCCACCAGAGAAACCCGCTTCGGCGCCCAACCGCGTAGCGACGCCGACCTGGAATATTTGGACGTACCGGCTTTCTTGAGACGTCAAGCCGACTAAATCCAGTCTCGAGCAACAGGGAAGCTATCATGGATTTATGATAGACTTCCCCGCTTAGTTTTATTTTTATGTCGGCTTTTCATGATCAAACAACGTACTTTAAAGAACACCATTAGGGCAACAGGCGTTGGCCTGCACACGGGGGACAAGATCTATCTGACCCTGCACCCCGCAGAACCCGACACCGGCATCCGTTTCCGCCGGGTCGATCTGGAAACGCCGATCATGATAGCAGCCCGCCCGGAAAATGTAGGCGAAACCAAATTGTCGACAACCCTGGTGCGAGACGGCATCAAGGTATCGACCGTCGAGCATTTATTGTCGGCCATGGCCGGCCTAGGCATAGACAATGCGATTGTCGATGTCAGTGCAGCGGAAGTACCCATCATGGATGGCAGTGCCGGACCCTTCGTGTTTTTGCTGCAATCTGCCGGCGTCGCCGAACAGGAAGCGCCCAAGCAATATATTCGCATCAAACGCAGCATCCGTGTCGAAGACGGCGATAAATGGGCCGCGTTCGAACCCTTCGACGGCTTCAAAGTCACTTTTACGATAGACTTCGAGCATCCGGCGTTCTCCGATCATTTGAAAACCGCCGTGATGGATTTCTCATCGACCACCTTCGTCAAGGAAGTCAGTCGCGCCCGCACCTTTGGCTTCATGCGGGACATCGAGTTTTTACGCGAAAACAATCTGGCCCTAGGCGGCAGCCTGGACAACGCCATCGTAGTCGACGACGACAAGGTCCTCAACGAGGATGGTCTGCGTTATGCCGATGAATTCGTCAAGCACAAGATCCTGGATGCGATCGGCGACCTTTATTTGTTGGGCCACAGCCTGATCGGCGAATATAGAGGATTTAAATCAGGCCATGCCCTGAACAACAAACTGCTGTTGACGCTGTTGGAAAACAAAGACGCCTGGGAAATGGTCTCTTTCGATAACGCAGACGAAGCACCTATCTCCTTCATGCGCTCGGCACAGCGTCAGGCGTCGGCCGCCCGATAACCCTAAAATCTGCAGTTAGCCCACGAAAATCCCGAAAGATTTCAAAGCGTGACGATATTTTTACCCGCCCCCCGCCGGGTAAAAAACATATCTCATGTAAACAAATGATTTATTTCATATCTTTCGTACTTTTCGTGGACGAAAATTAATTTTCCTTGATAATCCTTCCCCGTTAAAAGAGAAGGATTGCAACCTAACTCGTCGGCTTCAACTTTCCAAGCGTTTCTTCAGGGTGTTGGCTAATTTGGTCAAAGCCTTGTCCAATACATCCTCGCTTTTTTCATCCACCTGAGAAAAAATCGCCTCGACCGTCTCGTTCGACGGCAAGCACACCGTGCGTTCACGCTTGGCGTCGCCTGCTTGTAACAAAACCTTTACCTGAATTCGCACAATTTTTTGTTGCCCAAGCTCGTGTAAGCTGTTTAGTATGGCTTGACTGAAAAAACGGATTTGGGAAGCCCAAGCCGCCGACGCGGTATAAATTAACAACCGGTTTCCGCTAATTACACAATGATCCGCATGCTCTGCTATGCTTTTAGGCAACGCAGTAGTAACGATGAGCAACAAACGTTTTTGTTCGGCAATTTTTTCCAAACACAGCGCTAGCGACCGGGCGTCGTAATCCAAGGCTGATCTAAATACGTTTTTTTTTGAGCGATACATAACCCTCCCAAGCAACTTAAATAACCGGTAACCCTATGATGAAAACATTCTTAGACAAGGTGCTGGCCAAAGCCGATTATCAAGCCGTCAGGCTATTATCGATACTGAGAGAAGTACAAGCTCAATATCGACATATACCCGGCGAAGCTATCGATTTATTGGCAGAGGCTTTGAACATTCCCCGCACACAAATCATTTCGGTCGTCGAATTCTACAGTTTTTTGCATCTAACACCACAAGGCCGTTACGACATTCTGATCAGCGACTCGATCACCGATCACATGTTGGACAAGGAAAATCTGCTGAGCTATTTTTCCAGTGCATTGCAGGTCAAGGTCGGTGACGTGCGCAGTGACGGCTTGGTCAGCCTGAACAACACCTCCTGCACCGGCATGTGCGACCAGGGACCGGCCGGCCTGATCAACGGCATGGCGCTGACCCGCCTGGACCGGCCTAAGATAGATGAAATCGCCGCACTCGTAGCAGCCGAAAAACCGCTATCGGAATGGCCTGCGCATTTATTCATCGTCAGCGACAATATTCATAAAACCGGCCTGCTACTGGCCAGTTCCCTGGACGGCGGCGCTGCGATTCGAGCCACCTTCTCGCGCGGCATAGCCGAAACGCAGGCCGAACTGGACCGCTCCGGCCTGCGCGGACGCGGGGGAGCCGGTTTCAAGACCGCGATGAAATGGCGCTTTTGTGCCGAAGAAAAATCGGATACACATTACGTGGTATGCAATGCCGACGAAGGTGAACCTGGCACGTTCAAGGACAGGGTGCTACTGAATAGTTATGCCGACCAAGTTTTCGAAGGCATGACCGTATGCGCCGCAATCATAGGCGCCAGCCGGGGATTTCTCTATCTGCGCGGCGAATACCTGCATCTACACGACAAATTGCAGGCTATCTTGCAAAAACGCCGCGAGGCAGGCCTGTTGGGCAGCGGTATTCTGGGTTCGAATTTAAATTTCGACATCGAGATTTGCCTCGGCGCCGGCGCCTATATCTGCGGCGAAGAATCGGCCCTGATCGAATCGCTGGAAGGCAAGCCCGGCATCCCTCGCAATAGACCGCCCTATCCCGTCACCAGCGGCTATCTGAATAAACCAACCGTGGTCAATAACGTGGAAACCTTCATGGCGGCCGCTAACATAGCAGCCCGAGGCGGCGACTGGTTCTCGGACTTCGGTACCGAAAAATCGGCCGGTAGCAAGATATTGAGTATCTGTGGCGATTGTGAAAAACCCGGCATATACGAATATCCTTTCGGCGTCAGCATACGGCAAATTTTGACCGATTGCGGCGCCGATGATGTGATGGGCGTACAAATCGGCGGCCCGTCCGGCACCTTCATCGGCAATCAGGAACTGGATAGGCAACTGGCCTTCGAAGATCTGGCCACCGGCGGTTCGTTCATCATTTTCAACAACAGCCGCAACGTCCTGGCGATCGCCCAAAATTTCACCCACTTCTTCGCACACGAGAGCTGCGGGTTCTGTACTCCTTGCCGGGTCGGCACCTCGCTGCTGAAGAATCAACTGGACAAAATCGTAGGCGGCCATGGCTCCGCCGGCGACGTGGTCGAACTGGAAAGTTTGTGCCATTTGGTCAAGAACAATAGCCATTGCGGATTGGGACAAACAGCCGCTAACCCGATTTTAACCACGCTGCAACGCTATCCCGATTTGTATCAAAAACAACTCAAGGACATTAGTTACGAGCCCGGTTTCGACCTGGACGGCGCATTGGAAATTGCACGTCGAATGGCACATCGCGACGATGCCGCCGCGCATTTGTCGCAAGTGGAGGATTAACATGACAGGCACCATCAATATCGACGGCCAAAACATTCCGTTCGAGGAAGGCCAAACCATCATCGAAGCCGCCACGGCCGCAGGCATCTACATTCCGCATTTATGCCACAAACCGGGCTATACGCCACACGGCAGCTGCAAACTGTGCACGGTCAAGGTCAACGGCCGCAATTGCTCGGCTTGTACCTTCCCTGCCGCCGACGGTCAAACCGTCATCAATAATAGCGATGAGTTACAACAAGACCGCCGCCGTATCACCCAGATGTTGTTCGTCGAAGGCAATCATATGTGTCCCTCTTGCGAAAAATCCGGCAACTGTCAATTGCAAGGCGTGGCCTACCATTTGAACATGCTGGACAACCACTTCCCGCATTTTTTCGCGCACAGGGAAGTCGACGCCTCGCATCCAGATATTCTGATCGACCACAATCGCTGCATCTTCTGCAATCTATGCGTGCGCGCCAGCAAGGAAAAAGACGGCAAAAATGTATTTGCCATCGCCGGACGCGGCATCAACAAGCGGCTGATCGTCAATTCACCCAGCGGTCAATTGAAGGACAGCGACATAGCCCCAGGCGATTGCGCCGCCCATGTCTGCCCTACAGGGGCAATTCTGATCAAACGCACGGGCTATCAAGTGCCGATAGGCCAACGCATCTATGATCACCATCAGATCAGCGAAGTCGCATTAGCGGAGGAGACAGGCCATGGCGAATAAGATCAAGGTCGCAACCACCTCATTGGCAGGCTGCTTCGGTTGCCACATGTCGTTTCTGGACATAGACGAAAGACTGGTCGCACTGGCAGAAGTCGCCGAGTTCGACCGCTCGCCGATCACCGATATCGAACACTGCGGACCGTGCGATATTGGTCTGATAGAAGGCGGCGTCTGTAACTCCGAAAACGTACATGTATTGCGCGAATTTCGCAAAAATTGCAAAATCCTGGTTGCCGTCGGCGCCTGCGCGATCAACGGCGGCCTGCCGGCGATGCGCAACCCTATCGCCTTGGAAGATTGCCTGCTGGAAGCTTACCGAGACGGCATAGGCGTCGAAAACGCCCAAATCCCTAGCGATCCTGAGTTGCCATTGCTGCTGAACAAGGTCCACCCTATCCACGAAGTCGTCAAGGTCGATTATTTCCTGCCCGGCTGCCCACCGTCTGCCGATGTATTCTGGACATTTTTGACGGCTTTACTGGAAGGCCGAGAACCCACGTTACCTTATGAATTAGTCCATTACGACTAATAGGAAAGCTTATGTACGAACATCTCGAAACCGCATCAAATCCCACCAACCTAAAAAGAGTCGTCGTGGACCCCGTTTCCCGCGTCGAAGGCCACGGCAAAGTCACGCTGCTTTTGGACGAAAACAACAAGGTTCAGCAGGCCAGACTCCACATCGTCGAATTTCGCGGCTTTGAAAAATTCATTCAAGGCCGCCCCTATTGGGAATTGCCGGTGCTGGTACAACGCCTCTGCGGCATTTGTCCAGTCAGTCACCACTTGGCCGCCGCCAAAGCCATAGACCAATTGGTCGGCATCGATCCGGCTGATTTGCCGCCAGCCGCCGACAAACTGCGACGACTATTACATTTCGGTCAGGTCCTGCAATCGCATGCCTTGCATTTCTTCCATTTATCCAGTCCGGACTTGTTGTTCGGCTTCGAGAGCGACATTTCCAAACGCAATGTCGTCGCGGTGCTGGCCGAATATCCCGACATCGGCTTGCAAGGCGTCAAATTACGCAAATACGGCCAGGAAGTCATACGCATGGTGTCCGGCAAACGCGTACATGGCACAGGCGCGATAGCTGGCGGCATGAACAAGGCGCTGAGCAAGGAAGAACGCGATTATCTGCTGCAGGATATCGATCAGATCATCGCTTGGGCAGACGCCTCGGTGGCCTTGATCAAAAAAGTCCATACGTCCAACCTGCCGTTCTATGACGAATTTGCAACGATACGCAGCAACTACCTCGGCCTGATCAAACCCAACGGGGCATTGGAACTTTACCACGGCGGCATACGCGCCAAGTCCGACAAAGGCGAAACCATCGTAG
>JAQTYP010000184.1 GCA_028688235.1 Methylomonas sp. | reverse complement strand
CAATCGGATTTGGTTTGATAATAATGGTAACGGCATTCAAGACACCGGCGAGCAAGGCGTGGCCGGTGTCGTGGTCGAATTGCGAGACAACAATGGGCTCGGCAACGTGTTGCAAACCACAACGACCGATGCCAACGGCAATTATCTGTTCGACAACCTCAATCCCGGCGATTATCACATCGACATTCAGGAGTCTACCTTACCTAGCGGTTACCAATTTACCACGCCGAATGTCGGCGGTAATGATGAAGTCGATTCCGACGTTTTCCAATCGGCGAATATTTCATTGAATTGGGGCATCATGGCCAACACCACGCTGTCCGCGGGTGAAGTGGATTTGAGCTGGGATGCCGGTCTAGTACGCAAGGCCCACCTCGGCGATTTGGTCTGGGAAGACAAAAACGCCAACGGCGTTCAAGATGCCGGTGAAGCGGGCATCGCCGGTGTCACCGTACAATTGAAAAACGCCAGCGGCACGGTCGTCAGCACAACGACCACCGACACCAACGGCAACTATGGTTTCGACGTCCTGCCAGGCACCTATTCGGTGCAAGTCACCGCACCGGCGGGTTACCTGGTTTCAAATAAGGACCAAGGCGGCAACGACGCGACCGACAGCGATATCAACGCTTCCGGCGCGACCGGCAGCTACACCTTGAATTCTGGCGACATCAATAATACTGTCGATGCGGGCTTGTACCGCACCGCGCAGCTGGGTGACCGGGTCTGGCTAGACACCAACGCCAATGGCCAGCAAGATGCGGGCGAAGTGGGTAAAGCCGGTGTCACCGTCAACTTGTTGAACAGCACCGGTACTGTCGTTTCGACCCAAACCACCGACGCCAACGGTAACTATCTGTTCACCGGCTTGAACCCCGGCACCTACTCGGTGCAGTTTGTAGCCCCGACCGGTTACAAACTGACCGGCAAAAACCAAGGCGCCGACGCTTCGGACTCCGATGCCGACACTGTGACCGGCAAAACCGGCACTTATACGCTATCATCGGGCGACAGCAACCTTACCGTCGATGCCGGCCTGGTCGCGCAAAAAGCCCATATCGGCGATTTTGTCTGGGAAGACAGAGACTACAATGGTGTTCAAGGTAGCAGTGAGAGCGGTATCGCCGGTGTCACCGTCAAACTGTTGAGTTCTACCGGCAGTGTGTTGCAAACCACAACAACCGACGCCAGCGGCAAATACGGTTTCGACGTCGATGCGGGCAGCTACCAAGTGCAAGTGGTTAAGCCATCCGGTTATTACGTCACCAAGCAAAACATTGGTAGCAACGACAGCATCGATTCCGACATCAGTAGCGCCGACGGCAAGTCTCAACTGCTTACTGTCGCGGCAGGCGAGACCAACCTGACGTTGGACGCCGGCTTGTATCGCAAGGCTTCGGTGGGCGATAAAGTTTGGGAAGACTGGGATCACAACAATGTTCAGAACTCCTATGAAGGCGGCATCGGCGGCATCACCGTCCGCTTGCTATCGACCACGGGCACGGTGCTGGCAACCACGAAAACCGATTTCTATGGTAATTACAAATTTACCAATCTGGATCCCGGTAAGTATGTACTGCAGTTCGACAAAACCAATGTCAGCTTCTCCAACAGTCATTGGGGCGGCACTTGGAATATGAGCGACTGGAAATGGGCCGTCAAGGATGCCGGTTCCTATGATGCTTACGATTCCGATGTCGCGGGCGATGCCATATCTAAAACCAACGTCAGCAACACCGATGCCTTCTGGCTACTTTCGGGTCAGTACGACAATACCAGGGATGCCGGCATCACGCCTATCGTTATCGACCTGAACGGCGACGGCATCCACACCGTGTCGCGCGCCGACTCTGCGGGTAGTTTCGATCTGTTCGGGAACGGCAAGGCGATCGAATCCGGCTGGCTGGCTGGTGATGATGGTTTCCTGGCCATCGACAACAATGGCAACGGCTTGATCGACGACATCTCCGAGTTGTTCGGAGGTCTGAGCAAAGGCGACGGCTTCGCCAAGCTGGCAAGTTTCGACAGTAATGGCGACGGCTTGGTGGATGCGAACGACAGCGCTTTCTCTAGTCTGAAGATCTGGCAAGATGCCAACGGTAACCACCAAACCGACGACGGCGAGTTGTTGAGCTTGACGGATGCCGGCGTGGCAAGTCTGCAAGTATCGTTTGCGGAACTACCGGTGATCGACGAGCAAGGCAACCTGTTGCTGGAACGCAGTACGGCGACACTTGCCAACGGCAACACCACTGAAATGACCGATGTCTATTTCAATGTATCGGCCGCAGATGCCGGACAAGCTATCAACTTTAGCGAGTTGTTCGATGGGGCAGATTGGCAAGCGCCTGTTATCGAAGAAGTGGGGGTTGCTGCTGTCGAGCCAGTTTTGTTCGGCTAATCAATTCGATCGATCAGGGGCGTGATCGTTCGAACCATCCCTTGATTTGTTAGGCCACCAAGGCGGAGCCGTCACGGCTTCCGCCTTTTTTCGTGGACAAGCTGCGAGTTTTTAGGCTCAACGCCCATGGAGACTGTCGTAAAAGGTAGGTTGGGCTGAATGCAGTGAAGCCCAACATTCTGATTATGTTGGGCTTCGCTCCGCTCTGCCCAACCTACATTTGACTTTTACGGCATCCTCCCATGAGCGAGGCTTTTGGGGGGAAAGCCGAAATATCTAGTGAACGCCGCACTAATGTTGCTGGCATGGGCGTATCCAACCGCTTCCGCGGCAAGACCGACCGTATAGCGGCCATCCGTCAATAAGCGATGGGCTTTTTCCATGCGAATATCCAACAACATGCCGTAGACCGTGTTGTCGAAACAATGTCGAAACACCTGTTTCAGCTTGAACTGATTGGTTCCGATACGGTGACTTAACTCTGCCAGCGAAGGGGGGGCTGCAAATTCGGCTAGCAATATGTCTCGCGCCGATTCCGCAAGTTGCTTGTCTCTGAACGTGGTACGAAACGAGTTGGGCTGAGGCTCGTTGATTAAATCGGTCAATTCGCTTGCCACTATCGCCATGGCCAAACCCTGTTTAAACAACGTGCCGGCATTTGCGGCGACCTGCCGATTTCGGATGCAATGAGCCAATTGCAGCGACGATGGCAAAATAGGCCTCTGCTTTACGACCTGGGTAGCGTTTTTATCGAACAGCTTGGTCAAGACGCTATCATCGAAATTGCGCTCGACCCATTGCTTGCTCATCATGAAACGTAATTGCGTGACCGGCTGATTGCTCTGATACTGACGCCAACCGGCACTGGAATTAAAGGCAGTTAGCGTGCTGAATCCGGCCTTGAACGCAATTTCGCGACCCTGTCTTTCGTTGAAACTCGAACATCCAGTCAAACCCAGCGTTAACACCATGCGCGGCTCTTGGCTATCGATTCGGTTGTAAACCGCCAAGCTTCGCGCCGGAACATATTGGGTTTCTATCAAACTGAAATCCGCTTCCAACATAAACAAACGCGAACAACCACTCCCAAGCGCTTCCGGTAAACCCTGATATTGGCAGCCTTCTTCAGGCATGGCTAGCCAAGGTAATTCCTCGTTGTTAATTCTAAATGTCGTTGCGGACGAAGATACTTGCATCATTACACCATTGAACACTGGGGAAATTATTTCCAATCAACTTCCTAGCAAAATTTACTCCTCGATCCGGATAGCCTACGAATTCAGCAATTTGTGAGGCTTCGATTTCTATCGCTAGAATAGAACTATGTCATATCACCTAAGCGACTATCTCCATTTGCCATAAGAAATAATCCGTTTGGCATAAAAACGCCTAGATACAAAAGCTTATAGTTAACCGAATGTCAGCTTTCGGATAGTCGTTTGCCGACCACTTTTTCCGAGGATTGTATTTGTTCTCTCAAGCCATTTTTTGTGTAAATTTCATGACCGAAGCAACTTCCAACCGATTCAATCCGCTCCAGCATTGGCATAAACCCTTGCTTATTTCGTTACTGACGATTAATCCTCTGTCTACTGCAATCGCCGATGAAAAACCAACCGAGTTGGAAAGCACCGAAGTCGTAGCAAACCCGATTATCCAAGAAAACCATCTGGATGCGTTTTCCGACGTATCCGCCATCGTCACTGAGGATCAGATACGCGATCAAAACGCCGTCGATTTGGCTGCGGCGCTTCGCAGAACGCCGGGCGTACAGATTTCCAGATTCAATCCGGTCGGCGCATTCGGCGGCAACGAAGGTGGCGGCGTTTACATCCGCGGCATGGGCCAAAGCCGCCCCGGCAGCGAAATCAAGACCTATGTAGACGACATTCCGTTTTACATGGGCGTTTGGGGTCACCCCTTGCTGGACTTGCTGCCGGTCAACGGCATGCAATCCATCACGACCTATAAGAGCCCGCAGCCTTATATGAACGGTAACAACTTCGCGTCCATCAACCTGGAAACCAAGCGCGCCCAGGAAGACGGCGTCCACGGGCACGGCCGTTTCTCGGGCGGTTATTACAGCACCTTCATCGAACAAGCCGACATCACCGGCAAGCAGGGCGATCTGGATTTTGCTTTGGCCCAAGGCTATTCGACTTCCAACGGCCATAGACATAATGCCGACGGCGAACTGAAAAACGTGATGGGCAACATAGGCTACAAACTGAACGACAATTGGAAGATAGGTTCGCACTTTATTTACGTCAACAGTCAGGCGGGCGATCCGGGCAACAACCAAACGACGCGCCCTGCCGATCCACGCTATAACACCGAGGCCGGCTTGGTGTCGGTGGATTTAGCGCACGATCACGGCGACTGGCACGGCGATTTGAAACTGTATATGAATACCGGCCGCGGCGACTGGCTGTCTTACCAAAACGGCGACCGGAACAACCGCCTGGCCGATACTTATTCCGATTTCGATACTTACGGCCTGCGCTGGAAAGAAGCCCTGTCCCCATGGAAAGGCGGGGAACTGATCGCCGGCGTGGATAGCGACTGGAACAGCGGCAGCCTACACGATATCGATTACCAGGCCGGCGGCCAAAGCCATTTCACCAACAATCTGCCGACCTTCAGAGTCACGTCGCCCTTCGTCGCCTTGAACCACAGCTTAGCGTTAAACAAAGACTGGACCTTGATACCGTCGGCCGGCGTTCGTTACTACGACCACAGTGAATTCGATTCGGCATCGTCGCCACACGCCGGCTTGTCGCTGGTATCCGAGAAGATAACCTTGTTCGCCAATTTTTCGCGCGGCATCCATTATCCCGGCCTGGAAGTCCCTACTTTGACGCTGTACATGCCGGTGATGGGCAATAGTTGGACGCAGTTGCAACCCGAGGAAGTCCAACATGCAGAGTTCGGCGGCAAATTCACCCCATTCGAGGGTACTCAGATCGACTTGAGCTTTTTCAACGACAGGGTCAAAAACCGCTACATCTTCCAATTCTTCGATGCCAGCGGCTTTAACCCGACCTTCCTGAGTCTTGGCGAATATGCTATGCGCGGTTTCGAGGGCTCCATCAAACAGGACATCAACCCGGATTGGAGCGTATTCGCCGGCGTCACCTTGCTCGATCCCAGTTTGCGTAACCTGCCGTACTCGCCGGAGCGCGCCGTCACCGCCGGCATCAATGGCCGGATCGAAAAATTCCGCTTAGCTTTCGACGCCCAATATCAATCGGAAGTGCATACCTTGAACCGCGGACGTGCCAGCGGAGCCGCCAACAACGACACGGTACGCTCGTTCGTGGTCGTCAACGCCCGTCTGTCCTACCCTATCCCGTTGCTCGGCAAAGACGGCGAGGTGTTTGTCGCCGCGGAAAACCTGTTGAGCCGCGATTATAGTTATCGCCAGGGTTACCCGATGCCGGGCCGCTGGGGGCAACTGGGTATTTCAGCCAGCTTTTAATCAATGCGCTGACTGACTGCGAGTTTTACTATGGAAGTAAATTATCAGTCGGGGCACGCTGGCTTGTTGGACAGGCGTTGGCGGCAAGGATGCCGCCGCCGAGTCTACACGGACGTATTTACGACGTCCTGTCCGGCAAGTAAGTGTGCCCCAACGCGTTATTTTCATAGCCCGGGGCGATGCAGCAGTTTCATGAACGTTAGGTTCATGCTTCTATCCTCTACCTATCCATGAATATTCGAACATTCCCCCGCACAATGCTGCGCTTGGCTTTATTGGCCGGACTGGCCGCTAATTGCTTTGCCGAAGACAAGACTTTGCTGATTCACGCAGCCAGGATTTTCGACGGCTATACGATGCACGACGACGCCTCGGTATTGATTACGGACAATAAAATAACCGGCTTGGGCAAAGACGATACCTTTAGCGCCATCGAAGCAACCCGCGTCGATCTCGGCGACGCCACCTTGCTGCCCGGCCTGATCGAATTGCACGCCCATCTGAATTTCCGCCACGTTCCTGCCGATGCGGTACTTCGCCACGGCATCACTACCCTGCGCGACGTCGGAGGCCCTTTGCACGCGCCTTACGGCGGAGACGGCAGCCTACGGGTCATGACATCCGGCCCCATCATCACCGCGCCGGAAGGTTATCCGATACCCAGCCTAGGCCAAGCCGATATTGCAGTAGCGGTACGTGATGAAGAACAAGCCCGGCAAACTGTGCGCAATCTGGTTGCCGGCGGTGCCGTGCTGATCAAAGTCGCGTTGGAGCCGGGCGGCGAAATCGGTGCGCCCTGGTCGGGCGGCCATGCCCACGGACACAGTCATGGCAATCACGACGATCGCAAGGCATGGCCGCTACTGCCTGAAAACGTGGTCAAGGCCATCGTCGACGAAGCGCATCGCTTAGGACGTAAGGTTTCCGCCCATCTGGCCGAAAGCAAGGGCGCGCGAATCGCACTGAATGCCGGCATAGACGAATGGGCTCATACGCCGTGCGCAGCATTGCCCGACGATTTGTTAAAACAAGCGGCCGTGCAACGGGTCAAAATCGTCAGCACGATTGATACGCTTGCCAAATGTCCCGGCGTCACCGCCAA
>JAQTYP010000183.1 GCA_028688235.1 Methylomonas sp. | reverse complement strand
GTAGTGCCGAATCGGGCAGCTTTTTATTCAGGATTTTGATCATGTTGACTTCGCCGTCGGGATCCAGCGAATCGAAGGCTTCCTGCATCATGATCCATTTGGGTTGTTGCAATAACACCCGAACCAAGCCCAGACGCTGTTGCTGTTCGCGATCCAGATTTTTTTCCCAATCACTGCTGTCATTCAGTTGCGGTATCAATTCGGCCACGCCGGCTAGATCGAGCGCATCTTCCAAGTCTTTCTGACTGAATTCGTCG
Organism: Methylomonas sp.; assembly: GCA_028688235.1. GTDB lineage: Bacteria > Pseudomonadota > Gammaproteobacteria > Methylococcales > Methylomonadaceae > Methylomonas. Next base: position 6,730 of record JAQTYP010000183.1, on the reverse strand, counting down.
CTGGCGGAAGGGTAGCAGATGGCCGCTCTAAGAGGTCCCGTCGGCAGGAAGGGTCTGGGCGGCATGAAGAACAAGGGTTCGTCGTCGGGTAGTTCGACGGTGCCTTCGCCCCAGGGCCATAAACCGGCTATGGCTTTAAACAGCTTATTGCCGGTAAAGGCATTTCCGGTAATCAAAACCCGGTCGCCGGGCCGAATTTCTTCGTTCAACTGGGGAATACAGACGATGCCGTCCAGTCGGGTCAGGCAAAGGTTGTCGAATTTCAATAGGGAGCGGTCTTTCTTCTGAATATGGATACGATGAGGGTCGGGTTTGGCTATCTCCCGCTCCAGTCGGTCCAGTGCCGTCGATAGGCCTAACACGCGTTCGACAGAAGCCCTCCACTCGGCCACCCGACCCATGTTATCCACCGGCCATGACAATGCGGATACCATGTGCTGAAACGACTGCGCCGACTGCATCAGCGCGCCTAGAGTGATGCTGCCGAGGATATAGCGCGGTGCCGCGACCAAGACCGGAAATGCCATTGACAACACCGAATAGCCTGAGCTGAACATCATGATCTTTTCCCAGGCTTTGGTTTGCTGCTCCCAGGCCGTGACGATGTCGCCGAACAGATGGTGAAAATGGGGGTTTTCGTGGCGCTCGCCGTGTATCAATGCAATCGCCAGTGAGTTTTCGCGGGCTTTGACCAGTGCAAAGCGGAAATTGGCTTCGACGGTCTGTCTGTTGTCGGTTGCCTTGGTTAACGGCCGTCCTATCCACCAACCCAACGTCGAGGCGCTGGCGGCGTAGACCAGGGCTATCCATACCAAGTGACCCTGCATTTCTATTTCGGTGATCCCCAAATCCAGCGTCACGATACCGGATAAATCCCATAGAATCTCGGTAAAACTGATCAGCAGCAAAACGCTGTAAGTCAAGCTATGAAGCAAATCGATGGCCGCTTCGGTGGCAATCCTAATGTCCTCGGCGATGCGACCGTCCGGATTGTCGTGGCTGCCTTCGATATGAGTGACTAGATAATGGCGACCATCGCGCATCCATTGACCTATCAATTTATCCGTCAGCCAACCTCGCCAATCCAGCTGTATCCGCCTTTTGACCTTTAAATGCGTGACGGTGATCGCGATGTTGGCGATGAAGATAAGGACGATCAAGCCTATCTGGGTAAAGAACCTGGGCATGGAATGTTGATCGAGAGCATCGAATAAGTCTGCGCTCCAGATCGTGATGATCACCGAAATCGCAATTTGCAACAGGGTCAGCAGCAGTAGCGCCAGCGACAAGCTGCGAATGGTGTTCTTATTTTCCGAGTTCCAATACGGCCCGGCCAGCCGAACGAATTTGATGAAAAAGCTACTAGATTTCTGCAAGGCCATGCTCCTAATTCAGGTATAGCCGGCAATATACAAATTAGCTCGCGCAATAACAATAGTGAATTGCGCCCGGCGGAGCATGGGAGCTAGCTCCGGCCGGCGAAAAATAGCGGGTTAACGCTTCATCGAATCGAAAAATTCGGCGTTGGTTTTAAAATCCTTCAATTTGCCAAGCAAAAACTCCGAAGCCGCCAATTCGTCCATGGGCTGCAGAATCTTGCGCAATATCCAGGTTTTTTGCAGTTCGTCGGGGTCGACCAGGTATTCTTCGCGGCGGGTGCCGGAACGGTTGATGTTGATGGCAGGATAGATGCGTTTTTCGGCGATTTTGCGTTCCAGATGCAACTCCATGTTGCCCGTGCCCTTGAACTCTTCGAAGATGACCTCGTCCATACGGGAACCGGTTTCGACCAGCGCCGTGGCGATAATCGTCAAGCTGCCGCCCTCCTCAATATTCCGAGCCGCGCCGAAAAAGCGCTTGGGCTTTTCGAGGGCGTTAGCATCGACACCGCCGGACAACAGTTTGCCGGACGAAGGCACCACCATGTTGTATGCACGGGCCAGACGGGTAATGGAGTCTAACAGGATGACCACGTCGTGTTTGTGCTCTACCAGACGCCGGGCCTTTTCTATCACCATATCGGCCACCTGCACGTGGCGGGTAGCCGGTTCGTCGAACGTGCTGGAGACCACTTCGCCACGCACGCAACGCTCCATTTCCGTGACCTCCTCAGGTCGCTCGTCTATCAACAATACGATCAGATAGCAGTCAGGATTCTTCTCGGCGATCGCATGGGCAATACTTTGCATGATCATGGTTTTACCGGCCTTGGGCGGCGAAACGATCAAGCCCCGTTGTCCCTTACCGATGGGTGCGATCAAGTCTATCATGCGCGCCGTCAGATCTTCGCTGGTGCCGTTACCTTGTTCCAGGCGGAAGCGTTTGTTAGCAAATAGCGGCGTGAGGTTGGAAAACGAAATCTTGTTCTTGGCTTGTTCCGGCGACTCGAAGTTGATGCTTTCGACCTTGAGCATCGCGAAATAGCGCTCGCCTTCCTTTGGCGGCCTGATCTTGCCGCTAATGGTATCGCCGGTCCGCAAACCGAAACGCCTGATTTGGCTAGGAGATACATAGATGTCGTCGGGACCCGCCAAATACGAGCAGCCCGGGGTTCGCAAAAAACCAAAACCGTCCTGCAAAATCTCCAGCACACCATCACCGAATATGTCTTCCCCGCTCTTCGCCTGTTTTTTCAGGATGCCGAAGATCAATTCCTGTTTTCGGGCTCTATCGATATTTTCTAGGCCTAAAGATTCTGCGATAGAAATAATTTCACTGACTTGTTTAAGTTTTAACTCGGTAAGATTCATATTGACTATGGGAAATGAAGAAAAGCAAAACGGCATGAAACCGTTTCTGGCAGAGGTGTTAGTTGGAATTAATTACGGAGCAGAGGAAGCGGAAGCAAGCGGGCAAGATTTTAGCGCAATTACCGGGCTAATCACAACGTTTTATGAATAGCCCGTTCATTGAAGCGTTTGCTAGGTATTGCTATCGATAAAGGCGGTCAATTGCGACTTGGTCAAAGCGCCGACCTTGGTCGCTTCGACTTCGCCACCCTTGAACAGCATCAGCGTCGGGATACCCCGCACGCCGTAATGCTGGGGCGTTTTGGGATTTTCGTCGATATTCAACTTGGCAATGGTCAATTTGCCTTGATATTCAGCTGCAACTTCATCCAAAACCGGGGCAATCATTTTGCAAGGACCACACCATTCGGCCCAATAATCGACCAATACCGGACCTGCGGCTTTCAGTACGACATCGTTAAAATCAGCATCTGATACATGAAGGACTAAGTCGCTCACGCCATTCTCCAATAGTTTACAAAGTTCGAACTATAGTTTTGTCTCGCGGCAATTGTCAATCTATTTCATCCAAATCGGTTTTTACGATATGCTATCGGCCATGAAAAAAGCACATTTGACGGAAACACGATTTAGCAATCTGGAGCTCTCCGACTCCATCATCAAGGGTCTGAAAGAGGCGGGATTTATCCAATGCACACCGATTCAGGACAAATCATTACCGCTAGCCCTGCGGGACAAAGACGTGGCAGGCCAGGCTCAAACCGGCACAGGTAAGACGGCTAGCTTCCTGTTGGCGACTTTTCAGCGCCTGATCAACGACGAAAGCGAAAAAATCAAGAACCCGCGAGCCTTGATATTGGCGCCGACCCGGGAGCTGGCGATTCAGATTCATAAGGATGCGCTGGTACTCGGCAAATACCTGAATTTGAAACTTGCGTTGATTTACGGCGGTACCGATTACCAAAAGCAGCTCGACAAAATCAAAACCAATGTCGACATCATCATAGGCACGCCCGGCCGCATCATAGATTTTTATAAACAAGGCGCATTCACACTCGATAACATCCAGGTTACCGTCATGGACGAAGCCGATCGCATGTTCGATCTGGGCTTCATCAAGGACATCCGGTTCTTGTTGCGGCGCATGCCGCCGCCTGAAAAGCGCCTGAACCTGCTGTTTTCGGCGACCTTGTCGTACAAGGTCACCGAACTGGCCTACGAGCATATGAACAACCCGGTCTTGATACGCATTGAGTCGGAGGAAGTGACCTCTAAAGCCATCAAGCAGTTCGGCTATTGTCCGGCAAACGATCAGAAAATTCCGTTGTTGCTAGGTTTGTTGAAGCATCATCAGCCGCAACGCAGCATCGTATTCGTCAATACCAAACGCAGCGCCGAACAATTGGACGATTATTTACAAGCCAACGGCTATAAAACGGCTTTGCTAAGCGGCGACGTGCCGCAAGAAAAGCGCCAGCGCCTGCTGAACGACTTTCAGGAAAACCGCGTCACATTGATGATAGCCACCGACGTGGCCGCGCGCGGCCTGCACATTCCCGACGTGTCGCACGTTTTCAATTACGACCTGCCGCAGGACGTCGAAGATTATGTGCATCGCATCGGCCGTACCGCCCGCTTCGGCGCCAGCGGCGAAGCCATCAGCTTCATTTGCGAGGAATACGCCTATTCGATGCCTGATATCGAAGACTATATCGGTGAAAAAATCCCGGTCGAAACGATCACACCCGAGTTATTGCTCGAAGAGGTTATCAAGCCGGGCCGGCGCGAACCCAGAGAACGCGTGGTTCCTTACGACAAAGGCCGGCCGCAGAAGGGAGAACGCAAGCCCAGGGATTTTAAAGGTCCGCGCCGCGAGGCGGCACCGGCATCAACGCCCGAAAATCCTCCGCCGCCGGAAACTCCTGAATCAGCCTGACCGGCGCCCGGCTATCCGGCTTGCTGATCGAAATCAGATGGGCAACGCCGAATACTTGCGCCGAACGCAGCACCGCCAGGCTGTCGTCGACTAACAAGGTGCTGCATTTGTTGAACACATGCCTGTCTTGCAGAATCTGCCAGAATCCCTGTTGCTCCTTGGCCAAGCCATAATCGTGCGATGAAACGATATCGTCGAAAAACTGATGCAAACAGGTCTTTTCCATTTTCAGGCTTAAACTGTCCCTATGGGCATTCGTTACCAGCAATAAACGCCGCCCACTCGCGCGCACCGCATCCAGAAACTCGGTGACGTAGGGATGCACGGCGATCAAGCCCGCCAACTCCTGCTTCAGCCCGGCCACATTCAACTGCAATTCACCGCTCCAATAATCCAGGCAATACCACTCCAGGCGTCCTTCCATGGCCTTGAAGCGGGGTTTCAACTGAAGTTTGGCTTCGTCCAACGACAGGTCGTGCAGCTCGGCGAAACGCAAGGGCACGAATTCCTGCCAAAAATGATTATCGAAATTTAAATCCAGCAAGGTGCCATCCATATCCAATAGCACCGTATCGATTGCGGACCAATTCAGCATGTCGGACTCCTTAGGCTTGCTGCGCTTGTCGATGGTAACGAAAAACCCGCGGCTTTGTCATTACAGCTCTGTTACGATGAGATCGTCCTAACCGTAGTCCATCTCGCCATGTCCCGAAAAATGCCTATCATACACAGTCAGACCGTGATTGCCGAAACCCGGCAATTTCGTATCGAAACCTTGGAGCTTGAATTCAGTAGCGGCCAAGTTCGCCGATACGAACGTCTGGCCAAAAGCGGCTCTTCCGGTGCCGTTCTGATCGTACCGATGCTGGACAACGAAACGGTATTACTGGTCAGAGAGTATGCCGCCGGCGTTCACCGCTACGAGCTGGGGCTACCCAAAGGAAAGATAGACGCAGGCGAAGATAATCTGAGTGCCGCCAACCGGGAGCTCAAGGAGGAGGTGGGCTACGGCGCAAGGCAGCTGCACTACCTGCGCACCGTATCGTTGGCGCCCGCTTATCTGGAACATACGATAGACATCATCCTGGCCGAAGATCTTTACCCGGAAAGATTGGTGGGCGACGAGCCCGAAGAACTCGAAGTGGTGCCATGGAGCATACGCGAAATTCCCGGTCTACTGGCGAGCGGAGAATGCAGCGAAGCCCGCTCGATTGCCGCGCTGTATCTGGTTGCCGATTACTTGACTCGGCGCTGAGTCATCGCTCCTTTCAGCGACATCCGCAAGCGCTGCCAGTCGAACGTGGGACCCGGATCGGTCTTTCTGCCAGGGGCAATGTCGCAGTGCCCGACTATCCTTTCAGGGCTCAAGCCCGGATAATTCGCCAGCAACGCAGGAATTAATTCAGCCAAGTGCTGATATTGCTCGTCCGTGTAATCCTGGTTTATCGAACCTTCCAGTTCTATGCCTATAGAAAAGTCGTTGCAACGCTCCCGACCCTGATAGCAGGAAACCCCGGCATGCCAGGCGCGGCGGTCGAAGGGTACGTATTGCACTAGCGAACCGTCGCGGCGTATCAGCATGTGAGCGGAGACTCTTAGTCGATAAATTTCTCTAAAATAAGGATGGTCATCCGGATTTAAACCATTGCAAAACAGCTGATCGATATAATCGTCACCGAATTTCTCGGGCGGCAAGCTTATGCAATGAATCACTAGCAGGGATATATCGTCCGGATCGGGGCGATCGTCGCAATTGGGTGAGGTGAGTTGTTTGGCGACTTTCAATTTATGCTGATGGATATCCATACTCGGCAGACGTTAAAGGAACGAAGTCATTTTCTCACAGACGGCAACCCAGGGCGCTTGGTCTATAATGCCGGTGTCGACAACCGGCTTCTCGCATAACATGAACATACACCCCACCGATGCAGAAATTGCTGCTTATCTTGCCGAAGACATAGGCAGCGGCGATCTAACCGCACAAATCATTCCGGAAACCATGCAGGCCTCGGCATTGGTAACAACGCGAGAAGCCATGGTACTG